>JAPLKR010000054.1 GCA_026387965.1 Fusobacteriota bacterium
GTTTTTAATTACAAGGTCAATAAAGTCATTACTTGTGTATTGACTCCCTTGATCTGTGTTGATGATTTCAGGTTTTGCCCGTTTTAAAGCTTTTTCCAATACGCTCGTACATAGTTCCTTGTTAAGCGAGTTCGAGAGTCCTCACGCTACGATATAGCGTGAGTAGACATCGATAATAGCTGTAAGGTACATGAATCCATTTTGGGTACGAATATACGTGATATCGGTACACCACACTTGATTTTTTCTTGTTATTTCTAAGCCTGTCAACAAATAAGGGAACTTTTTATATGTCTTTTTGCCCAAACTTAAATTAGGTTTCGGATACACCGTTTTGGTTTTAAGTTCTTTCGTCATATTACTCGATTTTCGTCTATCAATATTATGCCCGCTCAATTTAATTGATCCCTTATACTTCGTGCTCCCATATAGGGATGTTTAAGATGTAAAGTTAGTACGACATCATAGATTTCATCAGCCATAGAGGGCTTTTCTTTCTTTTTATAATAGTAACTAGAACGGTTAATTCCGAGTAATACACATTGTATTACCAAAGGTATTTGTGTGTTTTCTGGCTCTAACAGAGCTATTTTGCCCGCTAAGTTCAATCCTCGATATTGAGTTTTTTTAGGAAATCTACATGGAGCGTTAATTCTCCTACTTTACGTTTTAACCGTGCTTCCTTGTTTTCCATTTCAGCGATGCGCTTCAATTCTTTTTTATTGGTTTGTCTATCGAAAATACCGGAGCTACCCTGGATGAGTTCTTCTTTCCAGCGGCACACTAAACTGGGAGCTACCCCGTATTCTGATGCTAATTCTTATAATGTTTTTCACTCTTTTAAAGCTTCTATCGCTACTTCTTTTTATAGTATTGACGGTTATTCATGAAGGCCTCTTATCGTTGGATATATTTTAGGGTTTTATTCCTTACGTTTCGCTAACTTCTGCCCAAAATACCTATTCCATTATATTTATCCGTCCGATATAAATGAGATGAGATTTAAGAAAAAGATATTTTTAAATACTGGGCAGCAGGAAGAAATATTTTTTTTTGCTTTTTTTCTGTTCAATTTTATTGGTGTGACATAAAATTTTAATTCTTTTTCTAGTTGCAAAAATATGTTATAATGGAACTATAAATATCAAATAAATAGAGGTGACGTATGTTATTTGAACAACAATTAGAATTGGTACTACAAAAAGCTGCAGTATCAGTATTTGGAACGATTGAATTGAAACCATTACTACTACAAAAAAGTAGTAATTTGAAATTTGGAGATTTTCAAACCAATTTTGCTATGGTGAATAGTAAAATCGTGGGAGGCAATCCAAGAGACATTGCGGTAAGATTAATTGCTGCGATTGATGAGAACGCTTTAATTGAAAAATGTGAGATAGCAGGACCCGGCTTTATCAATATTTTCATTAGAACCTCGGCGATAGAAAATTTCTTAAAAAATATGAGTGTTGAAAAGCAAGATTTTTCATTTTTAAATAGGAAAGGCGATATTATCATTGACTATTCAAGCCCGAATATTGCAAAGCAAATGCATATAGGCCATCTTAGAAGTACGGTTATTGGAGACTCTATTAAAAGAATGTATAATTTTCTTGGATATCATACCATTGCAGACAATCATATTGGAGATTGGGGAACACAATTTGGGAAGCTTATTGTTGCCTACCATAAATGGATAGACAGAGAAAACTATGAGAGAAGTCCTATAGAAGAACTTGAAAGACTCTATGTTAAATATTCTCAAACGGTTGAGAGTGAACCTGAACTTGAAATTCAAGCCCGTTTCGAACTAAAAAAACTTCAAGAAGGTGATGGTTACAATACAAATCTTTGGAAAGAGTTTATTAAAATTTCGCTCCAAGAGTATGGAAAAGTTTACTCACGACTTGGAATTTCATTTGATACATTTTATGGAGAATCATTTTATAATGATAAGATGCCACACGTAATTGAACTGCTGCTTGAGAAGAAAATTGCCTCAATGGATGATGGTACAACCATAGTATTTTTTGAAGGAGATGAACTACCACCGTGTATTGTAAGAAAAAAGGATGGCGCATTTTTATATGCCACGTCTGATTTAGCGTGTATTGATTTTAGAAGAAAAGCTTATGATGTCAATAGAATGGTCTATGTGACAGATGACAGACAGCAAAATCACTTTAGACAATTTTTCAAAATTGCAGAACTTTTAGGCTGGAATGAACAAAAAGAGCATGTTTATTTTGGAATTATGAAGTTTTCAGACGGCATTTTTTCAAGTCGTAAAGGGAATGTGATTAAATTAATGGACCTTTTAGATGAATCAGTAAAACGTGCAAGAGATATTATTGAAGAAAAAAACCCAACGCTTCCACCAGAGGAAAAAGACAGCATTGCGGCAGTAGTTGGAACTGGCGCTATAAAATATTTTGACCTTTCTCAAAATAAAACAAGCAATATTATTTTTGACTGGGAAAAAGTATTGAGTTTTGAAGGAAATACCAGTCCCTATATTCAGTATACGTATGCAAGAATTCAATCTATTACACGAAAATCAGGGCTTTCAAGAGAAGAGATCCAAACGGCTAAGGTGATTTTTGATGAGCAAATTGAAAGAGATATTGCAATTCAACTACTTTATTTCTACCAAGAAGTGATACGTGCAAGTGAAAGTTATAAACCAAATATCATCGCTGATTTTATCTACGAACTCGCTAAAAAAATCAATTCACTTTATAATGCCTCTCCGGTATTAACGGCTGAAGAGTCAATAAAACGTTCCAAGCTTTTCATTTTAAATAGTGCATGTGAGGTGCTTGCTCAAGGGTTAGAACTACTTGGAATAGGTGTGTTAGAGCGAATGTAATTTCAAGGAGGTTGCTTTGAAGTATAAGTTTGAGATGTTTGCTTTAAATATATTTAAAGGGATGACCCTTCTAATGCCTTGGAAAATGCGTTATGTATTTTCAGATATATTGGCAAAAATAAGTTATTTTGTACTAAAGAGTCGCAGAGAAATAACCTATAAAAATTTGAAAATAGCCTTTCCTGATTACAGTGAAGAAGAGATTATTAAGATAGCCAAAGCATGTTATATCAATATGACGCGTAATTTTGTAGAAACTTTCTTTATGCCCCAACTTCTATCAAAAGGTAATGCTGAAATTACTAATGAAGAGATAATGAAAGAAGCGTATCTTGAAAAAAAAGGTGTACTTCTTGTTTCACTTCATGAAGGCAACTGGGAAATTGGTGCATATTTTGGTTATCAAGGGTATAAAATGTATCACATCGTAAAACGTCAAAAAAATCCTCTTTTTGACACCTATATTAATGAGACAAGAAGTGCAATGGGTGTTAAATTTATTTATAAAGGTGACAGCCCCAAAAAAATTATTTCAGCAATAAAAAAAGGTGCGATTATTTCAATGCTTTCTGATCAATATGTCGATGACACAGATGTTACTTTCTTTGGTCAAAATACGCAAGCACCTTCCGGTGTAGCGGTACTTGCGCTTAAATACGATGTGCCAATAGTATTTGGGTATTGTTTAAGAGATAAAAATAATAGACATCAGTTAATTCTTCAAGAGAGAATATACCCTGTTGTAAAGCCCAATATCAAAGAGAGTGTACAAGCCACCACTCAACTTTACATCACTAAGATGGAAGAGGTGATTCGCCAATATCCTGAGCAGTGGCTATGGCAACACAATCGTTTTAAGGAGAGATAGATGAAATCAGTAGGAATTATACCAGCGCGATTTGCCTCCACCCGTTTTCCGGGAAAACCCCTTGCGTTAATTTCAGGAAAACCCATGATAGAGTGGGTCTACAAGCGTGCGAAAGAGTCAAAACTCGACTATGTTGTTGTGGCGACAGATGACGAAAGGATATTTAAATGTGTTGAAGCGTTTGGGGGAATGGCCGTGATGACTCGAGTAGATCACGAGACAGGAACCGATAGACTTCAAGAGGCAGTAGAAAAACTTTCTGAAGTATTAGGCGATTTTCAAATTGTCATAAATGTTCAAGGAGATGAGCCTTTAATCGAGAGAGAGCTTATCAATAGTTTAGTAGAAGTGATGAAAGTAGATGAGAGCATTCCTATGGGAACCCTTAAGCACAAAATTACATCATCTTCAGATATTGAGAATCCCAATGTGGTTAAGGTAATTTGTGATATATATGATAATGCAATTTATTTCAGCCGTTCACCTATCCCTTTTAATAGAGCTAAGAAGGAGATGACATACTATAGACATTTAGGAATTTATGCCTATAGAAAAGAGTTTTTGGCCAAATTTACTCAGATGCAGCAGAGTAATTTGGAAAAATTAGAGTCCCTAGAACAGCTCAGAGCTCTTGAAAATGGGTATAAAATTAAAGTATTAGAAGCTAAAACAGCTTGTGCGGGTGTAGATACCCCAGAAGATTTAGTGAAAATTGAGAGTTATATTCAAGAGAATAGAATTAAGTTAGACTAAAAGTGGCTCCTATGCAAATGGGGGCTTTGTTTTTAGAAAGGGTAGTGAATGAAAAGAGAAATAAGAGATGAAATCGTTGAGATGATTCGGTGTGGAATAGTGAAAGAAAATTTTTATCAAATTGTCAAAAAAATGGGTATTTTCATAGATGAAAGTTATCTCAATAACACAACGCTGTATTCAGAAAAATTGCCAATATATGCCTTGAACCCCTACTCAGAAAAGCAGAAAATGCTTCACTTGCTATGGGATTTACTAGAACTCTCGCCCTACAAGTTAGATGTTTCTTTTAGCATTTTGATAAGAAGAGCGATCGCAAAAGAACTTTTCAAAAAATGTGGAAAGAATTTTATAGCTTTAAATGGGGTTAAATTTAATTTGGGACATCAAATAGAAGTGGGCGATGATGTATTTCTAAATGAAGATTGCTATATTGATAGTAAAGGTGGGGTATTTCTTGGTGACAGCGTTGCGCTTACTGAAAGAGTGATGATATTTTCTCATACCCATAGTGAAAATTGTCATAGTGAGAGAGTCTACAAACCTGTAAGAATAGAAAGTTTTGCAAAAATATATACCAATTGTATTATAAACTATGGTGTTACTATTGGAAAAGGTGCTATCGTGGGTGCTAATTCCATAGTAACTAAAGATGTTAATGCTTACGAAGTGGTTGCTGGATCTCCAGCAAAATATATTCGAGATAGAGAGACAAATGATAAAAGAGACAAGGAGCTATCACATTTTTGGTTAAATGGAAAAGCCTTTCAGGAGGAGAAATGAGAGCTGTATTACAAAGAGTGAGTGAAGCCGGAGTTTCAGTAGAGGGAATAACCATTGGGGAGATTCAACAAGGGCTTCTCGTTCTTTTGGGTATACATGAGAGCGATAGTGAAGATCAAGTAAAGTGGTTGGCTTCTAAAGTAATTAATTTAAGAATTTTTGAAGATTTACAAGGAAAAATGAACCATTCACTTCTTGAACAAGGTGGGGAGATGTTAATTGTTTCTCAGTTTACCCTATATGGAAAGTGTGAAAAAGGTAGACGCCCTGGTTTTTCGAGTGCAGCACGGCCCGAAATTTCTATTCCACTCTATGAAAAATTTATTGAAGAGGTGAAAAAATTAGGGGTAGTAAAAGTAGCAACAGGTGAGTTTGGTGCAGATATGCAAGTGTCGCTCACAAACGATGGGCCGGTAACACTAATAATAGATACACCAAAGGAGAAAAAATGTTGAAAAAATTTGATAAAATAGAAGTTACAATAGAGAAGATAGTTCAAGGCGGAGAAGGATTAGCTTACTGTGACGGTATGGTAATATTTGTACCACAGGTACTTCCTGGTGAAAAAGTTGAAGTTCAGCTGATTTCAGTAAAAAAAGATTACGCTCGAGGACTTGTAACGCAAATATTAGAAAAAAGTGCTGGAAGAGTGGATTCAAAGTATTGTGAAAATTTTACAGAGTGTGGTGGATGCGATTTGATATTTGCTGAGTATGATGAGCAAGTGAAAATTAAAAATAACATTTTAATACAAGAAATAGCACGTGCTAAAATAGAGACGGAGTATAAAGAGTTCATAAAATCTGAGAACCCATTTAACTATAGAAATAAAGTGATTCAACCCTTTCAATTTAGAAATGGTGAAATTATTTCAGGATTCTACAAGCCTAAGAGTCATGAAGTGGTGGAGATTTCACAGTGTGCGACCCAGCCAAAAGCTTTTGATGAAGTTATTGAAGCGATTAAAGGACTTTGTAAGGTGTGCCATGTGACCATTTATGATGAAAAGGCAAGACGTGGGATACTTAGAAATGTAATGCTGAGAGCCAATAAAGAAGGAGAGATACTTGTTGGCTTAATTGTCTCAAAAGTAACGCCTGGTATTGAGGCACTTGGTGAAGAGATTTCAAAAATATCCACAGTTGTTTCTGTATATGCCATCAAAAATATGCGTGAAGACAATGTGCTTCTAACTACCGATATCGTACATTTAAAAGGGAACAAAGTACTCTATGAAAAGCTGTTTGACAGCATTTTTCAAATTTCCCCTCTATCATTTTTTCAAATCAACATGTTTCAAATCGAGAAGCTCTATGAGCGCGTGTTTGAGCTAGTTGGGGACATTTCACAAAAAGTTGTATTAGATGCTTATAGTGGAACAGGAACAATGGCCATGATTATGGCAAAACGTTCAAAAAGAGTGGTTGGTATTGAAGTGGTGGAGTCCGCTGTAAAAGATGCAAGGCAAATGGCCAAACGAAATGGATTTGCAAATACTGAATTTCACGAGGGTGAAGTGGAAGTTGTACTCCCGAAACTTATAAAAAATGGATTGAAATTGGATGTGGCTGTAATTGATCCTCCACGCAAAGGAATTGAAAAAAGCGTCATTGAACTCTTTGCACAGTGTGCGGTAAAGGAGGTTGTGTACGTATCATGCAATCCCGCTACTTTGATTCGAGATATCAAGCTATTTGAAAGTTTTGGGTATAAGTGTGTAAGCTTTCAAGGTGTTGATATGTTCCCACACACAAGCCATATTGAGTGTGTGGTGAAGTTGGTGAGAGGGTAAGGAGCTGAGTTGTGCCAGATGAGTTTGAAATCTCTTTAAAAGATACTTCAATTGTCAATATTCTATCTGTAATACAAGAGTTTTTCTTCAAACAAAATATCATTTGCCGCCAATGTAGTCTGGCGGAAAGGGTGCATTTTTATGTCAAGAAATTTTAAAACAAGCAAAAATAATTGCACTAACTATATTTATTACGGTGTAGAAGGTTGCAAGACAGTATTAATACCAAATGAGAATGGTGTGACTGAAGCAATAATTTAAACGTTACACAGGCTTGAAGATAAAGAGTTTGATAGAAATCGCAGTGAAACTAGGAAACACAGTAGTTTTGATGTTGTTGGTGACAAAGCTGAAATGGCTATCGACCCAAATATTGATATTGAGGATGAAGTGTTTTCTAAATTAGAAAGTGATATTGCAAAAACAATACTGCGTAAAGCACTTATATGGCTTAAACCACAGCAACAAGAGCATATACAAACTTTATATTTGTCAGAAAAGCCTATTAGTCAGGCTGAATATGCTGAGAGATTAGGAATAGAAGAGTCGGGTGTGGATATAGAGGTTGAGATATAATTTGATAAGATACGGATAACTGCCAACTATAGTAGCTGAATTAGCTATTAGGGTTGGCGACTTTTTTGTTTGCATCTATTATCTGGTTGAATAATAAAAAAAATTGAGGTATAATGTGGTAAATTGGATTAATAAAATTCTAAAATTCCATGAGCTGACAAAGATTATGAATTTGAAAGAATTTAAGAAAAACTTTCATTAAAATATTACTATTTTGAGCAGTTAAAAGATAACTTGGTGAAAAATGGTTTTACAATAGTAAATGAAGAATTCGGCTAGTATGATAAGATTGGCATTGGTAATGGAATGGAATTAATTTTTGTTTGCAAGAAATAACCAATTAAGCATGAGTAAATAAAGTCAATAACAGAAAGGGTTTTGAAATGAATTACATTGTGCAAAGGTATGAAAATTCACGTGAAGAAGATCGATTAACGACAATTATTGCCAGAAAGGTTAAGTTTGAGACCACAATAAGAGTTTTTAACGAAGTTGTATATAGTAATAAATTTATGAGGAGATAAATTATGAAAGGAATTATGATTCAGGGTACCAGCAGCGATGCCGGTAAAAGTTTTTTAGTTACAGCTCTTTGCCGAATATTTTCAGACGCAGGACTCAAAACATGTCCGTATAAATCACAGAACATGTCTAATAATTCCTATGTAACATTAGATGGCTGTGAGATCGGGAGAGCACAAGGAGTTCAAGCGGAGGCTGCACGTCAGGAGCCCAATGCATATATGAACCCCATTCTTTTAAAACCAAAAAAAGGTACAGAGTCGGAAATCGTTCTTTTTGGAAAAGTTTTTGAGTTCCAGGAAGGAAACGACTATTATAAAAAATTCACCTTGAATGAGGGAATAAAAGCTGTTCGCCAATCACTTAAATATATAGAAGATAATTATGATGTTATAGTTATTGAAGGCGCCGGAAGCCCTGTGGAAATGAATCTGAACGACAGAGAAATAGTTAATATGCGAACAGCCCGTGAAGCAGATGTGCCGGTAATACTAGTAACAGATATTGATAGAGGTGGGTCATTTGGTTCCATAGTAGGAACTCTTGAATTGCTTGGGGAGGATAGGAAAAGGGTAAAAGGTATTATTTTCAATAAATTCAGGGGAGATATTTCACTTTTTGAGGACGGTGTAAAATTTATAGAAGCATATACAGGGGTCAGGGTTGTTGGAGTAATGCCTTATCTTAGGGATATCAGGATAGAAAATGAAGATAATTTAAGCACGAATTATTATTACAAAAGCAATTTTAAAGAAAAAATTATTATTGGCGTTGTTAATATGCCGTATGTATCAAACAATACCGACATAGAGATATTCCGCTTTGAAAATGATATTGAAATAATAAGCGTGGATCAATTCACTAATTTTAATTATCTTGACGCGGTTATAATACCCGGCACAAAGAGTACCATTCCTGACATGAAATACTTGAATGATACGGGTATTTCTAAAAAAATAAAAGATTTTTACAGAGAAGGTGGATTTGTATTTGGTATTTGTGGCGGGTATCAAATACTTGGAGAGAAAATATCAGATGACTTAATGGTTGATAATAATAAAATATCAGAAATTGATGGAATTTCGCTATTACCTGTACATACCAATTTTGAAAAGAAAAAGGTGGTTAAACGGGTATGGGGTTTTGTTTCACACCCCCTTTTAAGAAATTGCAAAGTTGATGGTTATGAAATTCATCTGGGAGTTTCGCGGATTAAAGGCAACAATGACTTTTTACCTTTGATAAAAACAGAGTATTATGAGGAAGGACTTGTTGATAAAGGGTTTAAGGCTGCTGGGACATATCTGCATAATATATTTCACAATGATGAGTTCAGAAATGGCTGGCTTAATATAATCAGAAAATCGAAGGGGTATCAGGAAAGACCCATTGTTGAAACAAATAATCTGAAAGAAAAAGATTATGATGCTTTAGCAAAAGTAACTCGTGATCATCTTGATATCGAATATATTTTTAGTTTACTAAAATGAGAAATGAGGTGAAATACAATACACAGCAGTTGACAGCAAATTCATCAACTCACCGCACATTGAGTGTGTGGTGAAGTTGGTGAGAGGGTAAGGAGCGAGTTGTGGCAGATGAGTTTGAAATCTCTTTAAAAGATAAATCGGGAAATCCACAAAGAAAAGCACTATTACCTGCAAATACGGTGATAAAATTATTGCAGTTAAATAGAGGTGATTTTGTTGTGGATATCGGCTGCGAAACAAGCTATATTAGCGAGCCTCTAGCCAGTAAAGTACCATGTGGTAGAGTATATGCGCTAGATATTTCTCTGGAAATGTTAGAGGAAGTGAAAAGTAAGATTGAAACTCAACACATTGGAAATATAACATCTATTTTCACAAGTGAAAATCATTGCCCTCTCGAGAGAGACTCTTTGGTTATAGCCGTTTTGGCCATGGTATTTCATGAAGTGAACGGCAAAGTTAAGTTTTCGAAAGCGATAGAGAGAGTAGTTAGAACTAACGGAAGAGTAGCCATCCGAGAGTGGAGTAAAAGTTTAGACTAAGTTCCCCCAAAAAAGGATAAAGTTGCAGAAGAGGAGATGATAGCACTCTTTGATTGTATTGGATTTAGCATCGAAGAGAAGCACGAGTTAAACTCGTCAAGATATCTACATGTGTATGGAAAATAAGATGAATTGTCCTGTCTGCAAAAGTTTGGTGACTGGCTACGCCCACCAAAAACTTAAAAACCTTTATCATATCTGTTCAAACTGTGAGTTTATTTTTAAAGATAGTACACAAATTCCGACAGATGATGTGGCTTTTACCCAATATCAAACGCATAAAAATTCCAAAGAAGATGAATGCTATATCGAATATCTTTACCATTTTATCAACATTACATTAAAACCTTTTACTCAAATTCAAGGAGAAACAGGACTCGAGTTTGGCAGTGGACCATCTCCTGTACTGGCAGAGCTACTTTCGAAAAGAGAGGGCGCTACGATGGAAAATTACGACCTTTATTATGCACCTGAAAAATGCTATGAGGGAAAACGCTATGATTTTATTACCTCAACAGAGGTGATAGAGCATATTGAAAATCCTTTAGAGCTGTTTCAATTTTTCAAAACACATCTAAATCCTGGTGGAATACTTGCAGTAATGACCAATTTTTCAGAACCTACAGAAGACTTTTTAGATAAATGGCACTATTTAAGAGATGTTACCCATATATCATTTTACAATCCTAAAAATTTAGAGTACATTGCGCATGAAATTGGATTTGAGTTGATATTTCATGACAGTAAAAAATGCGCAACACTACGAGCAAAATAATATTAAATAGGGCTGGGAAATTTATCCCTGTCCTATTTTTTTACTTGATAATATTTTAAAATATAGATATAATGGTATTAATTGCTTAAGGGGGAATAAATGATTAAAAAAATAGAAGCAAAAAAAATGGGAAAAAGTGATTTAGGGTGGTTAAAAAGTCACTTTCATTTTTCATTTGCAGAATATTATAATCCTAAAAACACGTGTTTTGGTGTACTACGTGTACTTAACGATGATGTTGTCAACCCGCAAACAGGATTCGATATGCATCCGCATAAGGATATGGAAATTATCTCCTACGTGGTTGAAGGTAGACTTACTCATGTGGATAGTATGGGAAACAAAAGCCACCTCAACCGCGGAGAAGTTCAATATATAAGTGCTGGGACAGGTGTTTTTCATAGCGAACATAACTTAGGCCAAGAAATGGCAAGATTACTTCAGATATGGATTATTCCAGATAAAAAAAATCATCAACCGAACTACGGTGAGCATAGATTTGAGTGGGATCTGAGAAAAAACACATGGCTTCATTTGGTGTCAAGTTACTCAAGAACTGCTCCTATAAAAGTTCATCAAGATGTCAATATATATGCCCTTGAGCTCGAAGAAGAGTGCGTTCATTCCTTCAATGTATTGAATGGAAGGCAAGCATATTTGGTACAAATACAAGGGGAGTCACTCATTAATAAAATGAGGTTAGAGATGCGAGATGCCCTTGAAATTCAAGAGGAGCTAATCTCGATTGAAGCAATTGTTACATCACATTTTCTACTTATTGAGATGGCTAAAGATGATTAACAAAGAAAACTT
This sequence comes from Fusobacteriota bacterium, assembly GCA_026387965.1. Lineage (GTDB taxonomy): Bacteria > Fusobacteriota > Fusobacteriia > JAPLKR01 > JAPLKR01 > JAPLKR01. The sequence goes on from JAPLKR010000054.1 coordinate 11,784, forward strand.
AAAGGTCTCCTTGCAGCAAAATTTTGGATTTTCAGAGTTCAAAAAGGGGCAAGAAGAGGTTATTTTTAAAATAGTGCATGGAGAATCCCTCTGTGCAATTTTTCCTACGGGGTCAGGAAAATCCCTTTGCTATCAACTCTCAGCACTACATTTAAAAGGCCTGACGCTGGTTGTCTCGCCACTACTTGCCTTGATGAAAGATCAAGTAGATTTTCTAAGACGCAAAGGGATACCGGCAGAAGTCATTGATTCGACATTGACAAAACAAGAGGTAAGTAAGGTAAAAGAGGCTTGCTATATAGGGAAAGTCAAAATTTTAATGGTCTCTGTTGAGCGCTTGAAACAGGAGAGTTTTAGAAATTTTTTGCAAACATTAGAGATATCTCTGTTGGTGATAGATGAAGCGCACTGTATTTCAGAGTGGGGCCATAATTTCAGACCTGAGTATATCAAGCTTCCTAAATACCAGCAAGAGTTTGGAATCAAACAGGTGCTTTTACTTACCGCTACCGCGCCAAAACACGTTGTGGAGGATATGAAGGAAAAATTTGATATCAAGTACGAAAATATTATCAATACAGGCTTTTTTAGAGAAAACCTCGCTTTAATAATTGTGCCACATAGTGAAGATGAAAAATTAGAAGCATTAAGAAAAATTTTAGCCAATAAGAGTGCTTTTCCCGCTATTGTATACACTACAACACAGAAAAAAAGCGAAGAAGTAGCGAGTGCACTTAGAAGCTTTGGTATTGATACAAATTTTTATCATGCTGGACTTGATTCAAAAGAGCGTGAGATGCGTCAAAATGCCTTTATGCAAGGAGAAGTGGATGTGATGGTAGCAACCATCGCCTTTGGTATGGGCATTGATAAAGAGAATATTCGTACTGTTGTCCACTATGATTTGCCTAAAACCATTGAAAATTATTCCCAAGAGATAGGACGTGCGGGAAGAGATTCAAAGCCCTCTAAGTGCTATATGCTTGGCTCAAGCGGAGATGTGGAAACATTGAAAAATTATGTTTATGCGGATACGCCTGATTTTTCAGAAATTCACGCAGTTTTAAGTGATATAAAATCTTCAAAAGGTTCATGGGAGTTTATACTACTTCGTCTCTCAAAAGAGACAAATATGAAAGAGTTGGTGCTGAAAACCCTTATCGTTTATTTAGAACTAGTAAAGATTATAGAAAGTAGCTACGCATATTTTGATGAGGTGCGTTTTAAACTACTTAGAAGTGAAGAGGAGATATTAGAAAAGTTTAAAGGGGAGCGCTTAGAATTTTTGAAAAGTATTTTTCACTGTTCTAGCTTAGCGCGAACCTGGTATACTTTAAGTAGTGAGGCATTGTATAGAGAAGAGCTTGATACAAAAAGGGTTTTAATAGCATTAGAGTATTTAGATGGAGTTGAAGATATTGTTTTAGAAACCAAAAACAGTGTGGATGTGTATAAAATTATAAACCCTGGTTTTGATTTAGAAGTGCTTTCGGAGAAACTTTTTAAGAAATTTCATGAAAAAGAGTATTTTGAAATTGCGCGGATAGAGAATATGATCGAGTTTTTCAAGAGCGATAGATGTATAGCGATGGCACTTTCAGAGTATTTTTCGGATATGTTAGAAAAATCTTGCACAATGTGCAGTGTATGTAAGGGAGAGAAAACTAGGTTTGAAAGGGTTGCACATAAAAAAGAAGAAGAGTATTCGGAAATACTTCTTAGGGAGTTTAAAGAGATGTATTATAAAAAGTTTTCACGAAAACCAAGCTCAAGAGAGTGTGCAAAGTTTCTTTGCGGCGTAACTTCTCCACATATTTTGCAAATGAAAGGGAAAAAACAGGAGTATTTTGGAATTTTTGAAGGCATTAATTTTGCAGAAATTGTAAAAAAAGTGGAGGAATAGCATGATAAAGGATGATAAAAATACCGAGATTGAAGTGCTGAAGAAAAGAATTAGAGAATTTGTAGCAGCCCGTAATTGGCAAGAGTTTCATAGCCCAAAAAATCTTGCCATGTCGGTTGCCATTGAAGCAGCGGAGTTGATGGAAATATTTCAATGGAAAACACCAGCGGAAGCGTTAGATATTACTAAGAGCAGTGAGTTTGAACATTTAAGAGAAGAGCTTGCTGACGTTATGATATACTGCATCTCTATGGCAAACCAATTAGGAATTGATATTGCGGCGATGATCGAGGATAAAGTAATAAAAAATGGAGTAAAATACCCAGAGCCAATTAAGTAGTGGAGGTAAAGTGAAATTTGTAAGGCCAGAATTTAAAATACAGTATCGTAAATTTGAAAAAAATATCGAACTATTAAGTGCTTTATGTATAATTACTTATTTTATTCGTTTAATTGCTGAGTTTAGTTCTCTTCCTAAAATAATGGTTCTTGATTATTCCTTTATTTGAAATGTGCTTTTGTAGGAAATAAAAGCTATTTAACTCGAGTTGTGCGTTTTCACTACACAACGACACACAACTAAAAAAGAAAAAGTAGACAACTCCCTAAAATAGTGTAAAATAAGTTACCACACACACTTACACTAGGAGATGTCTACCATGAATATTGTAACTGAAACATC
>JAPLKR010000115.1 GCA_026387965.1 Fusobacteriota bacterium
AAAAATTATTCTATGTCTCTAAATCTAAAAAAGTTAGTTAATTTGTTCGGATTTGATGCGTCTACTTTCTTGACACAATACCTTCGAGAACTTAATGTCCCATTATCTACAATTGAAAAATTTCATAAGTTACGAAAAATTGGAAATGATACAATTCGTGAAAGAATTAGCTTATTACAAATATATATATCCCATTTAATGGAAATTCAGAAAAAAATTGATAATGATATTATTTTTTTAGAAAACAAAATCATGTCTTTTAGAGAGCAATTATAAATTATAGTAATTTATAAAAATGAGTAAGAAGTAAGAGGAGAAGTTGTGGAAGAAAAAAAGATGGCAATACTGCAGGCCATTGCGGCAGCATTATTATTTGGGTTGAGTGCGCCGCTTGCAAAAATTCTTTTGACCAATATAGCGCCTATTCCCTTAGCAGCTTTTCTCTATCTTGGAAGTGGAATCGGGCTTGGAGTTTTTCAAAGTATACAATTCCATTCAAAAAGTGAAAAGCAAGAGGCTTCGCTTTCCCTGAAAGAGTTACCCTGGTTAGTCGGTTCAATTGGATTTGGTGGAATATTGGCACCGATAATATTAATGATTAGTTTGAAATATACGTATGCTTCAACAGCCTCACTATTATTAAATTTTGAAGGCGTGGCAACTTCACTTATTGCATTATATTTTTTTAAAGAAAATCTAGGTAAAAGAATGGTTAGTGCACTTCTTGTGATTACGTTAGCAAGTATAATACTCTCTTGGAATGGAAATAATCAATGGGGTTTTTCACTGGGTGCATTAGGGATTCTAGGGGCATGTATATGTTGGGGAATTGACAATAATTTTACAAGAAATATTTCAATGAAAAATCCCTTTACAATTGTTATCATAAAAGGATTTACTGCGGGTATATTTTCACTATGTTTAGCTTTGGGACTTCACCAATTCATACCAACATTCTGGCCAATTATTCTTGCAATGGTACTTGGTTTTTTTAGCTACGGGCTAAGTATAGTACTTTTTGTGCTAGCAATGCGTACCTTAGGGAGCTCACGAACAAGCGCATATTTTGCAACAGCCCCATTTATCGGCACGTTGATTTCTTTTTTCTTGTTTCATAATTTGCCAACTCGACTCTTCTATTTAGCGCTCCCTATGATGATAATTGGTACTGTAATTATTCTCAAAGAAAATCATTGCCATGAACACGAGCATTGCCCGATAGAACATGATCATAGACACAGTCATACAGATGGACATCATGAACATACGTACGAGAATGAGGAAGAATTTTTTCATGGGCCACACTCACATCTTCATTCTCACAGAGCACTAAAACATAGCCACACTCACACACCAGATATTCATCATCGACATACTCATGGCGCTAGAAAGGAAGAATAATGTTTTATCTAATCAAAGGAATCATCTTAGGATTTGCTATTGCAGCCCCTGTTGGACCCATGGCAATGCTCTGTATCAATCGTACGCTTTCTGGGAAATTTAGAAATGGTATGTTTACAGGTCTTGGTATCGCCACAGCGGATATGTGCTATGCTGCCGTGGCAGCCTATGGGCTTTCAGCCATTCTTTCATTTCTTATTTTTATCAAACCTGCGCTTATGGGGATTGGGGGAATTTTTCTAATATATTTAGCCATAAAAAGTTTTACAAAAAAAGCAGAACTCTCCCAAGCGAAATTAGCTGGGGAGAGTCATAAAGAGTATCTTTCGGCGTTTCTACTTACGCTTACCAATCCGATGACAATATTGACATTTATTGCCATATTTGCGGGGATTGGTGGAGAAAGTAGTTACCTTTTTGCCTTGTTTTTAGCCCTAGGTATATTTTTGGGTTCAACGATTTGGTGGGTAATATTAATTTTATGTGTGGTTTCCATAAAACATATGGTCGGTATTAAATTTTTAAAATGGGTAAATGTGGGATCTGGAACAATCCTATTACTGTTTGGACTATATGCTTTTGTAACGCTTTTTCGCTGAAATAAGAACGCCCATAACACAGTAAGTAACAACAAATGTGATAAAAACACTTAAGAGCACATCCGACGACCAGTGTTCAAAACTCATAACTCTACAGTACATTGCAAAGAGGATAACGAGTGGGAAAATTGCTCGAGTGATAAAATTTCTAAAATAGAAGATAAATGGCATTAAAATAGCAGAAATACGTAGGACATGTCCTGAAGGCATACTCATAAAAAGGTCTACGTGATGTGAGAGTAATGCGTGATAGTGAAAGAAACTTTGAGGTGAGATAGCGACAAATGGGCGCTCTCTCATAAAAATCACTTTGATAATGCCGCCAATGATGAGAACAACAACAAAATTGATGACGGCAATTTTACTAATCTTATGAAACTCGCCTTCGGTATCTCTGAAAAAGCTTATAAGATATAAAACGACTAAGAGTAGAAGCATAGGGGCTGTTTCAAAGAGTGTCGAGTAGGTGAGGCCGAATTTCTCACAGTGATCTAAAACGCAATGAAGGGTAATGGGGCTATCGAAAAAGAATATGAATAAAAGTTCAATGACAATGATAATTATGGCGATGAAAATCCAATTTTTTTTAGAAAGTTGTCTCAAAATTTGTTTTGAAACAATAGGCTTTTTCTTTAAAGCTAAAAGGGTGTGGATAAAAATAAGCAAAAACAGAAGATAGATAATATCGCGACTGTAGTGAAAAATGTGTTCCATGAATAGTCTCATTGAGATTAGATTTTTTTTGATAGTAACAAGATTAATTATATCATAAATATATTTTTTTAAAACACTTGCATTATTATGCAAGTGTGCTATAATTTAAGAAAGGGGGTAGAAATGGACAAATTATTTAAAGCACTTTCAGATATCACAAGAAGGGAACTTCTACTACTTATTTTCACACATTCAAAATTGTGCTTATGTGAGTTAGAAACAGTATTTAACCTTTCAAATTCAAATCTTTCAAGACATTTAAAAGCACTTGAGATAGCTAAACTTATTAAGAGTGAAAAAATAGGTAAATGGAAACATTATCAAATTTCAGATTTGGGGATATTAAGTGTAGGATTTATTGATAATGTGGAAAAAAAATGCATTTCTGAAGTGAAAATAAAAAAAATAGGAGGAATGAAATGTTAAACGTACTATTTTTATGCACAGGAAACTCATGTAGAAGTCAAATGGCCGAGGCCATAGCTAAAAGAGAGCTTCAAAGTGCAAACTTTTATTCAGCAGGAATCGAAACACATGGGATGAACTTATATGCAGTAAAAGTATGCGAAGAGCTGGGGTTAGATATGAGTCAAGCCACTAGCAAGTTAGTTTCAGATATTGATGTTGAATTTGATATTGTATTAACCGTGTGTGACCATGCTGCAGAGAGCTGCCCCATGATACTGACTAAAGCAAGACGTGTACATCACTCATTTCAGGATCCACCAAAACTAGTTAAAGATATCGAAGATGAGCAAGAGAAGCTAAAAATCTATCGTCTTGTAAGAGATGAGATAAAGTCCTATCTTACGACAGAATTTAAAAAAACATTAAAAGGGGAGTAGATGAAAAAATTAGCCTTTATAGAGAAATATTTGACTCTTTGGATATTTCTTGCCATGATATTTGGCATATTACTCGGAAAATATGCTCTTTTTATGCCAAATTTAATTAATAAATTTTCGTTTGGCACTACTAATATTCCCATAGCTATTGGACTGATTGTGATGATGTTTCCACCTCTAGCTAAGGTTAATTACTCTAAAATGGGGGAGATCTTTCAAGATAAAAAACTTCTGATTCTGTCGCTTGTTCTCAACTGGATTGTGGGTCCTCTTCTTATGTTTACATTGGCTGTAATTTTTTTGCACACTTTACCCGAGTATATGTACGGAGTTATTCTTATTGGCCTTGCAAGATGTATTGCAATGGTGATTGTTTGGAATGATTTAGGTGGGGGAAGTAGGGAATATTGCGCAGGGCTTGTTGCATTCAATACGATATTTCAAGTATTTCTTTTTAGTCTATATGCTTGGATATTTCTCTATTTTCTCCCTAAAGTTTTAGGAATTGAGAGTTTTCATGTTCATATAGGCATGGTTAAAATTGCTGAGAGTGTTCTTATTTATCTTGGTATTCCCTTTTTATTAGGAATATTAGTTCGATCCACTTTAATTCATAAAAAGGGGTCACGTTGGTATGAAGAGAAATTTGCTTCAAAAATTGGGTATTTGACACTCATCGCACTTCTCTTTACCATTGTTGTGATGTTTAGTTTAAAAGGGAATATGATTGTAGCACTTCCCTTTGATGTTGTGAAAATAGCCATTCCACTCGTGCTTTATTTTGCTATCATGTTTTTTATCTCATTTTTTAGTGCAAAAAAGTTAGGAGGAGAGTACTCTAAAGTAACCGCCCTAGCATTTACAGCAACGGGAAATAATTTTGAGCTTGCTATCGCAGTAGCCATCACTACATGGGGGTTAAGTTCTCCACAAGCGTTTGCTGGCGTAATTGGACCACTTATAGAGGTACCTGCTCTGATTATTTTGGTGAATGTCGCCTTGAAATTAAAAAAATATTTTAAAGAATAATTTGAAAAAAATTATAAGTTTAAATAAATATGAAAATCTCGCCACAGTGCGAGATTTTTATATTGTAAACAAAATATTAAAATTAGTTGACAATAAGTGCAGATATAAGTATAATAAAACAGAAATCTGTAAGTCATTAGGAGAAAAATGAAAAACACACATGAAAAAATATTGAAATTACTGACTAAAAGTAATGCGATTATTTCGGGCGAAAGATTGGGTGAAAAACTCTGTATTTCAAGAGCAGCAGTTTCTAAATCAGTAAAAGAACTGAAAAATAGAGGGTGGAATATTGAAACAATCTCAAATTTAGGCTATAAACTAGATAAAACTCAAGATATTCTTTCAGGTTCGGTGATTGAGGGAGAAATAGAAAATTTAGGCTATCACGTAAAAGTTATTTATCATCAAACCATTGGGTCTACAAATACTTGGGCTAAAGAAAACATATCGGAACTGCCAAGTGTAGCGATTATAACAAGTGAAGAACAAACGGCAGGAAGAGGGCGTTTTAATCGACAATTTTACTCTCCAAAAGCAACAGGTGTTTATATGAGTGTTGTAATTAAGGAGTGTGAAAAGATAAAAAATAAAAATATCACATGCATCGCGGCGATTGCTGTAAAAGAGGTTATTGCAGAGCTTCTTGGCAAAGAAGTGGGGATCAAATGGGTTAATGATATATATTTAGAGGAAAAAAAAGTGTGTGGGATACTGACAGAAGGAATTATGGATATGGAAAGTAAAACCCTTAGTTCTGTAGTAATTGGAATAGGGTTAAATATCGCCACCAGTGAATTTCCAGGTGATGTAGCCCCCATTGCATCTAACGTTGACATAAATCAAAAAAAATCTCGAAATTGTTGGATTGCTTCTATTTATTGCAGAATATTAAAGCTCCTTGAAAATGATATTGTAGAAGTGATGAAAAAATATAAAGCAGCATCCATTGTTTTAGGTAAGGAAGTTATGGTATATAGTGGAGAAAGAGAAATTATGGGAAAAGCCCTGGATATTGATTTAGAAGGCGCGCTAACTATTTTAACCAAAGATGGAACTCTTGAGACCTTTAACTCGGGGGAAGTGAGTTTAAAAAGATGTTAGAAATTGGAGATATTTTACTTGAATATAATGGAAATAGTGAGTTTGAAAAAGCTGTGCTCGATTCTGGAAATCATCATTATTTTCACTGTGGATTGGTTATTTCAGAAACAGAAATAATTGAAGCTACTCCAGAAAATGGGGTGCAGATACAATTGCTTTCTGAACTCACTCAGCGCAAATTTCATGTATTTAGAGTGAGTGAGTTTAAAATAGTATCAGAAAAATTGTCGGAGCAGATTAAACGGGTTATTGGAAAAAAATATAATCATTATTTTTTCGTAATAGAGTATTGGAAAATCTATTTTAAAGAATGTATTGAAGGAATTCCAGAGGGGTTACAAGGAACACATCCAAGTAATATAATTTTATGTAAAGAAATTTCATTTAAAGGAGAGTATCATGCAAATTAGTTTAAGAGTTGAAGATATGATTGAAAGCCAAAAAAATGGGTTACAAAAGATGACGTTTTCAGTATTGTTGGTAATATTAGGTGTTTTAATATATGCGCTTAGCGCACGGGTGTATTTTTATTTACCCTTTACCCCAGTTCCTATTACAGGGCAGACGCTGGTGGTTTTTTTGCTATCACCACTTTATGGAAGACGATTAGCAACCGTTTCCATTATGAGTTATATTGGACTTGGAATAATAGGGTTACCAATGTTTGTGGGGATTTCAGGAATTCACATTCTGTTTTCTCCAACTTTTGGTTATTTGATTGGCATGTGTGTTGCTGCATGTTTTATGGGGGAGATCAGTTCAAAAGGTCTATTAAAAGATAATTTTTACTCCTTTAATGTGCTTTTATGTTCAACAGCAGTAATCTATATTTGTGGCATTTTGTGGTTGGGTTTTTTTGTAGGCTATTCGCTTCAATTAATTTTAATTGGAGTTGTACCATTTATACTCGGAGATAGCATAAAAATATTTCTCGCTTATGGACTACTAACGCCTCTAAAAAAAGTGATGTATAAATAAAACCGTGTGTGACTTTTTCTTTTAATTCACTCGAGTTGTGCGTTTTCACTACACAACGACACACAACTAAAAAAGAAAAAGTAGACAACTCCCTAAAATAGTGTAAAATAAGTTACCACACACACTTACACTAGGAGATGTCTACCATGAATATTGTAACTGAAACATC
>JAPLKR010000011.1 GCA_026387965.1 Fusobacteriota bacterium
ATTGAGACCCTTTTAGAAAATTTTTTTAAAAACTATCAAAGTGAGAGTGTGAGACTCACAGAGGAGAAGTTAGAACTTCAAGCGGATAAATGGATCACAGAGTGTGAACGGGCAAAATATGAAAATGAACACATTCTAAGCTATCAAAAGAGTCTACAAAAGTTAGGTGAGTTAAAAAAGCAAGAGACTCTTATAGCTGTAAAACGAGAAGAGTTAGAAACGTGTAAGAAAATTCACAAGCATGAGTCAAATTTTCGACTATTAGAGAGTTTAAAGAAAAATTTCGAAGCTAAAAAGGTAGAAGTGGCTTCTTTAACAACTGAGTTAGAGCGGCTCTTAAAGAGTATGGTCGATGAGGAGAGTCTCGAGGTACTCAAAGAGAGTAAAGAGTGCTTGATTCGGGAAATCACGAGCGGTGAGAAAGTGAAAGATGAGATAAGAGTCTACTCAAACACTGTCTTAAAATTAGAAGAGGAGCGAAAAAATCTAGAAAGTGTTGAGCAAACGTTAGCGGTTGAAGAGGTTAAACGTGTCAAGTTAGCACAAAACTATGAAGACACAAAAGTAAAATTAGAGGAGATGTCTCAAGCTTTAGAGCGCCGACATACTTCGGAGATATTATTAAAAGAGTTAGAGCATAAAGAGAGCAAAGCGAAGCATTTAAAAGAGATTAAGCTAGAAGCTATTGAGGCCAAACGCATTATTGGAGAGTTTGAAGCAAATAAAGCCGAGTATGAACAGAAATATCAAAAGAGTGAAAAAACATACTTAAGAGCGCGTGAAAGTTATGAGCGTGAAATGAGTGCGAGTTTAGCTCAAGAGTTGCAAGAGGGTGCACCTTGTCCAGTTTGTGGTTCACTTCACCATCCAAGTAAGGCAATTATGCAAGAGAGCGGCGTTTCAAAGAAAGAGGTAGACAACTTTGAGAAACAATTTCAAGAAGCAAATAGAGCTCTTTCCCAACTCTTAACTAAAATCACGGAATCAACTAAGCAATTTGAAAAAATTAAGGCTGCTTTTGAGAAGGCATGCTTAGAATATGGGGTTTCGAGTGATAAAGAGGGATTTTTAGAAGAGATTAAACGACTTAATACCGAAAAAAATGGCTATGTGAAATTACTGCAAGAACTTCCAACCACTACAGAATTTGAACTCCAAAAAAAGGTATTAAAACAAGCGGAAGTTGATAGTGAAGAGTTTAAAAAGAATATGAGTGCGTTGGAAACTCAAAAAATTGAAATTTCTCAAAGGGTGAAGAACTTAGCGGAAGAGATGGAGAGCAAGAGAGTTTATTTTAATGTATCTAATATTGATTTTGAAAATTTTGAGAAACTATTTGAGGAGAAAAAAGAGCAATACGAGAGTATTGCGTCTTTGATGAATCTCCAAGGGGAAGTTGCAACTCAAGACTCTCTTTTTACAAAAGTTCTAGCTTCTCTAAATGTAACATTAGAAGCCTTTATAATGGGAATAGGTCAAAATTTTGAGAATTTAGAGTGTGAAATCCAAGCATATGAGATGCAAGTTAAGCAGAGTGAAGAGAAGTGCCTAGAACTTTCAAGCTATTCAACTCTAGAGGTGAGGGATATAGAGAGTTTAGAACAAAATAGAGATATGATTAAGAAGGCGTCTGAAAGTATTGATCAAAAATTGCATCAGGTTACTTTTCAGATGGCAAGAGTGGTTGAAGTAATAGAGTATTTCAAAAGCGCTAAATCAACCTTTCAGGAAAAATACATCTGCGCGCTACGATTTTCAAAGCTCTATCAACTCTCCCAAGGAAAATACGGTAACAGTAAGAATAATGTTAATTTTCAAAATTATATTTTAGGTGTTTATTTTGAGCAAGTTTTAGAGAGGGCGAATCGAAGATTCACCAAGATGACGCATCAACAGTATCATCTGCTACTTGATAAACGTCAAAAAGGAAATAAACTTTCGGGACTTGAACTCTTGGTATTTGATTCACATACAGGAAAGGAACGCAGTATTAAAACCCTTTCAGGTGGAGAGAGCTTCAAAGCATCGATGGCACTTGCTTTAGGACTTTCGGATATTGTGCAAGAGCAGAGTGGGGGAATTAGGCTTGATTCAGTATTTATCGATGAGGGGTTTGGAACACTTGATGAGGAGTCGCTTTCGGTGGCAATGGATATTTTGATGGACCTTAAGAGCAGTGGGCGAACGGTGGGCATTATCTCGCATGTGGCGGAGTTAAAACGTACCATCAGTGCACAGATTCGAGTGGAAAAGAGTGAGAGAGGAAGCATTGCATATGTGAGTTGCTAGGGAGGTGAAACATGAAATATTGGGTAATAGTAGCTGTATTTGCAGTGATTATGGGGAGTTCTTTAGGTAAAATTATTGAGTTAAATTACAAAACTGTAACGCTTACACAAGATAACTGGAATTTGCCTGGCGGTGACGCATATTGTATTAATTTTACAGATTTAAATGGTAATGGCTTTGCAATAGACGCTATGAACTTAAATTATGTATTTGATGGTAAAAAAATTGCGATTATAGATACCAAAAAAATGAACGTCACATTACATGAGTAAGATATTTTTTATAGCGGGGTTTTTAAATTTGGAGAATGAATTTATCGGTTGTCATTCCGGTCGAAAGTGCCGGAATCTATTGTTCAAGTTCATAACGTTTTATCAATAAGCAATAATATCGTGGAATAACTAAAAAACGGGCATTGCGCCTTACAATGCCAGTTTTTTATGAGGACAGGTTATTTCTAAACTCTATAATTGTGCCTTCTGGGGCTTTGATTTTAAAGAGAGCTGTTGAAAAAACAGTATACAAGGGTTTAACTATGCAAGTTGGCGCGATACGCTTAATTTCATGAAATAGCACCTCAAGATTAGGTGAATAAAAGCAGAGGTGGTTGATGCCAGCGACTTCGGTATGAATTGGTTCAAAAATTTTTCCCTCTTTTGGGGTTTGAAGTTCGATGTAAAAGCCATTTTTTCCAAGCCACGTGTTATAGGCACGG
>JAPLKR010000061.1 GCA_026387965.1 Fusobacteriota bacterium
GTATAGCTCATAAGTTAAAGTCTCCTTAATGTTTGATCGTAACCTACATTATATCAGACTTCCTTCTTATGGGCTTTTTTATTACCTTTATTTTTCCCTGTTGCACTTAATTATACAATCCACCAATAGGTTGCGCACTGATATTTATGTCAGTGCACTTTAAGTATTGAAATTTAAATAATTAACTCGAAAAAGACATGTATTTTTGATATAATAGATTGGGTGAAAAATTAAGGAGCTGTATGAAACAAAAAAATCTTGGGAAAAGCACATTGGAAGTTTCAAGAATTGGCTATGGAACCTACAAATTAGGGGGATATGGTTGGCCAGGCGCAAACCTCACCATGCAACATAAGCTTTTGGAGATAGCCTATGAAGGAGGCATTAATTTTTTTGATACGGCACCGATATATGGATATGGAAAATCGGAAGCATTAATTGGTGAAGTTTTTTTAAATCAAAGAGATAAAATAGTGATTGCGACCAAGTGTGGTTTTTATTTTGAAAATAAACAGAAAGCAAAGAAAGATTTAAGTTATGATAGTATTATGTGGAGTGTTGAAGGTAGCCTTAAGAGAATGAAAACAGATTATATCGATTTGCTTCAAATTCATTATTATGACGATAAAACTCCATTTAATGAAGTTTCGAGAACACTGAAAAAATTAAGAAATGAGGGAGTCGTAAAGTATTTTGGTGTATCAAATTGCTCTCAAGCAATTTTGAAAAAAGCTAGCGAACAGCTTAAAATCATTACTGTTCAAGACGAATACAGTATGATGAATCGAAATGTGGAGGAAAATTCACTTCGCTTTGCTACCGAAAAGGACATTGCTTTTATTGCTTATAGTCCTTTTGTGCAAGGTATTTTTTTTGAAAATAAACACGCTATAATTCACGAGAAAGATGTTAGAAATTTCCATCCATTTTATAACAATAAAAAAAAATATGATGTATGTCTAGCTGAAGTGGGAAAGTTAGAAGCCCCGATTCGTGTCATGTTAAATTTTTTACTTGAAAAACCTGGGGTTTTCCCAATTTTCAGCACGACAAATAGTGAACATTTAAAAGAAAATATTAAAATTACAAACGAGTTGTTGGAGGAAAAAAGATGAAAATTGGTATTATAGGATTTGGTGCAGCAAGTATAGGATATGTTGAGGAAATGAAAGAGAGTGAACATGAACTGTTTATTTTTGAAATGTCAAAAGATGTTATATCTTCAAGTTTAAGTGGTATAAGAAGTGACGGGAAAATATTTATTTCAAAAGATATGGGCGGAACACTGGATATAGATTTAGTTTTACAAAGAGAAGTTGTTGATTTTTATCTCAAAAAGTCAGAGTTAGATGAAAAAGACATTGAACATGGCATTTCATTTGACAGTGATAAAAATGAGTGGTATTCAAAATTTTATTCAAAAGGGTTCCGTCCCATTAATTCAGAATTTTTTCATATTGGAACAGATATTTTGAAAACTGTTATGAAAAATATCTATGAAGATTTAGTGCATAGAAAAAATGTTCACTATATATTTCAATCTTTGGTAAAAAATGTAGACAGACTAAATGACAAAGAGGTTAAGATAACTTATCTTGATTTAAGCAGCAATGAAGAAAAAACGGTTATCATGGACCATGTTATCATTGGGGTTGGACGTTCAGGGCATAAGCTGGTGGACAATATTATTAAAGAGGCACCGACAGTTGCACTTCAAAACACAACGGTGGATTTAGGGGTGCGTTTTGAACTACCAAACCACGTCGTGACGAAGTTAAATGAAGAGATGTATGAGTTTAAAGTAAAGCTGAAAACTGAAACCGGTTATGAAGCTAGAACTTTTTGTAATAATCCATCAGGCTATGTAACGCTTGAAAATTATAATTCAGGCGAGCTTTTCACCGTAAACGGTCACGCAAAAGCCTATGAAAAGAGTCAAAATACCAACTTTGCCATTTTAGTAACACATAGATTTACCGAGCCATTTAAAGATCCTGTTGGCTATGGAACGCATATTTCGAAGCTTTCTAATATTTTAGCGGGGGGGCAAAAAGTCATACTACAATGTTTTGGAGACTTTAAAGAATACAGAAGAACGAAAAGAATTGGTAGAGTTGAACCGACATTAGATAAAGAATACTATATATTAGGTGATTTGAATTTGGTATTTCCATCGAAGACACGAAATTCCATTGTTGATTTTATTGAAAAACTTGATGAAGTTGTTCCAGGAGTGGCATTTGATGATAACCTACTTTATGGGGTAGAAGTAAAATTTTACTCAAGTGTACTTGACAACTCATATTTTAATAACATTAAATTCATCGGTGATTGTTCTGGGTGGTCCCGCTCAATTACCTATGCATCATGCCACGGAATTATGCAAGCTAAAGAGGATAAAATAACTTTTTAAGGAGGAAATATGCACTGCGCGTTTTATAATGTAGACACGCAAATTGATTTTATGGAACCCTATGGGGCGCTCTATGTAGTTGGGTCAGAAAAAATCAAAACGACGCTTTTGAAACTTACCCAACTCGCAAAAGAAAAAAATATCACGGTTGTGAATACCTGCGATTTTCATGATGAAGATGCAGCAGAATTTTCAAATACCCCTGATTTTATTCATACATTCCCACGTCACTGCGTTCAAGGAGAACATGGATTTGAGTATATTGAAGAGACGACCCCAGAGCTACCCTTTGTCGTTTACAAGGAGCAAGAAGAGGTAAGTGGACTTGAACTTAACTGTCGAAATATCATACTTAGAAAAAATCAATTTGATGTATTCAATGGAAATTATATGGCGAAAAAGATAGTGGATAGTTTGCCATACAATGCTGTTGTCTATGGCGTTGCGACTAATTATTGCGTAGACTATGTCGTTCAAGGACTCTTGAGACTCAAGAAAAAAGTATATGTAGTCAAAGATGCGGTTAAAGAGATAAATGGACCAAAAGAACCGCAAACAACATTTTCAAAATGGAAAAGTCAAGGTGTTGAAATTTTAACTTTTCAACAATTATGTGGGAAGATACTAAAAATTGGTGGATAACCCTTTAAATTTTTAGCGTTAAGTGGTATAATAATGATAGAATGAATAAATTTTAGGAGGACGAAATGCGCCAATATATTATTGCAGGAAATTGGAAAATGAACAAAACTAACAGAGAGGCTCTTGAGTTTATCACTGAACTTAAAGCAATTATGCCAGCTACAAAAGCTCAAGTGGTGGTATGTGCACCTTTTACAGCACTTTCTGATTTAGTAAAAGCAACTGAGGGTAGTAACATTGCAATCGGAGCGGAGAATATGAGCTCAAAAGATAGCGGAGCATTTACAGGAGAGATTTCTCCATTAATGCTTAAAGATCTTGGTGTAAAATATGTAATTTTAGGGCACTCTGAAAGAAGAGAAATTTTCAAAGAGACAGATGCATGTATCAATGCTAAAGTTAAAGCAGCGATTACTCATGGCCTTACACCACTATTTTGTATAGGTGAGACATTAACTCAAAGAGAAGCTGGACACTTAGTGTCAGTATTAAAAACTCAAATCAATGGCGGACTTGAAGGCCTGATGGCTGATGATATGAAAAAAGTGGTTATCGCATACGAACCAGTATGGGCAATTGGAACAGGTGTTACGGCAACAACTGCTCAAGCGGATGAAGCTCATGTTGTAGTAAGAAATATTGTGTCTGCTATGTTTAATGCTTCAGTTGCGGCAAATGTTCAAATTCAATACGGTGGAAGCATGAATGCAGCAAATGCAGAAGAGCTACTTGGAAAAGAGAATGTTGATGGAGGACTTATCGGTGGGGCAAGTCTTAAAGCAGCAGATTTCGTAAAAATTATTGCAGCAGCAAAATAGGAGGTATTTTGAAACATCCGGTACTTTTAATGATATTAGATGGATTTGGACTTAATCCTCATCAAAATGAAGTCAATGCTATAAAAAATGCACATCCAGAAAATTTTCAATTCTACTGGGAAAACTATCCTCATGCTATTTTAGAAGCTTCAGGAGAGCCGGTTGGACTTCCTGATGGACAAATGGGAAATTCTGAGGTAGGTCACTTAAATATAGGTGCAGGGCGTGTTGTATATCAACCTCTTGTCCAGATTTCAAAAGATGTAAGAGATGGAGATATTGAGAAAAAAGCAGCTCTTATTAAGCTATATAAAGAGACAAAAGCCTCTGGAAATGCACTTCATCTTACCGGACTACTTTCAGATGGTGGTGTACATTCACACATTAATCATGTGATTGGCCTAGTTAAAATGGCAAAGAACTATGGAATTCAAAATGTATATGTTCACGCAATATTAGATGGCCGTGATACTGAGCCAACTTCTGGAATTGGATATGTGAAAAAATTAGAAGTAGCTTTAGCTGAAATTGGACTTGGAAAAATTGCAACTGTTTCAGGGCGTTTCTACCAGATGGATAGAGATAAGCGCTGGGATAGAGTTGAAAAAGCTTATGATGCTCTTGTAAATAGAAAAGGCGAACATGCGACGACAGCTATTGATTGTGTTGAGAAATCATACATCAATGGTGTTAATGATGAGTTTGTTTTGCCTACAATTATTGATAATTCTGGAATGGATAAGTTAAATGATGGAGATGGATTTCTTTGCTTTAACTTTAGACCAGATAGAGCAAGAGAGCTTACAAAAGTGTTGACAGACAGGAGCTTTAAAGAGTTTGATGTATCAACTTGTCCTACGTTAAACTATGTGTGTATGACGCAATATGATGAAACATTCCCGCTTCCAGTGGTATATGCACCAGAGAGTTTATCGCATACATTTGGTGAAATTGTAGCAGATAAAGGATTGAATCAACTTAGAATTGCTGAGACAGAAAAATACGCACACGTTACCTTTTTCTTTAATGGTGGCATTGAAAAGGCTTTGAAGAACGAAGATAGAGTACTTGTAAACTCACCAAAAGTAGCCACGTATGATTTACAACCAGAGATGAGTGCAAG
>JAPLKR010000136.1 GCA_026387965.1 Fusobacteriota bacterium
TTTTCTTGTCCCATAATTGTTTTTGCTATCTTCAAAAATATCTTTTATCTCTTTAACAAGCGTATCATCCTTCACTACTTGAGCTCTTTCATAGTAGAAGGTACTTCTGGATATTTTTAGGAATTTACACATTGCTGATACTGAATATTTATAGGCATTTTGCCGTATAACTTTTATTTTCGTCCCATGATCAGCGCTGCTTGCTTTAGTGTATCTACTTCCATTTCTAGCTGCTTATTGCGTTTTTTCAGTTCTATTAGTTCATTCTCAACTTCGCTTCTATTATCATGAGCTTTAAAAGAACCTGTTTGGGAGAATTGCTTATTCCAGTTATGGATTAACGAGCCTGAGATATCATACTCTCGAATGATATCGTATTTCTTTTTACCACTCTGATATAATTCCACTATTTGTTTCTTAAATTCTTCTGTATACGTGCTTTTCTTTCTTTTTATTGTTTTTTCGGCCATGCGCCCTTCATATTTTATAGTTCTAGTTTAGATGGTCTTATTAAAACTGTCCAGTTTAGTATAACCTATCCAAAACGAGCTTGGGTTATCCACACTCGCTGATTTCTTTTTATTCAATTTCTTTAACTTAATGACATTGTCGTTAAGATCACTCTTTAACTTTATTCAATAGAGAAATAATAGGATATAACGTACGGAAAAGCTCACATATTAAGAACAACCAATAAAAAAAGCCTAGGAAATATTTAAATTTCCTAGGCTTTTTTTCTATTTACGCAAAATTCTTGACAAACCCACAGGCCCATCAAATGAGAGTTTTAACATTTTTTTTGAATCTCTAGTGTAATCTCATTCATTTTATCCACATCTTTTGTTCGAACCACATAATATTTTGCATATGCTTTTGGAAAATGTGCCAATCCCACGATAAAATCGCTATATCTGACCATAATCTCTTCATGCGAAAGTTCATAGTTATAATGACTTTTTCGGCTGACAAACCCTGCATAAAATTTCTTTTCATATTCAACATAGTAATTATTGTTTACAATCATATCTGCCCAAACGTCACACACATCAATATCATGCGCAAAATTAAAAAGTTCAAGCGCCCCACCTGGAGGTCTCATATTCACTTCAAGTGGTACAAATAGATTATCAGGCGTCCAGAAAAATTCCATATGGAAGAAGCGTCTTTTTACATTGAATGCCTTTACACATTTTCGACCAATCTCTTCAAGTTCCGGTGGAATATCTCTCAGTGAATACCAAGAGACATCTAAATTGTTATTGACCACATTCAACAGCCCATCGCTAAAAAGATGTGACGCTCTAAAAATAACATTTGAATCATTATCTGCTATCCCGTCAAATGTAACTATTTTTCCTACAATGAACTCTTCGAGAATATATGGGACATTTGGTTTCACTTGAAATGTTTCGATAAGCTCACTATAACTGTAAATTTTATACGTTGACGCACACCCTACTCCAGAGTCTGGCTTGGCTACAATAGGAAATTTTCCCTTAATTTTTTTCATAAAATTGAGTGCCTCTTCAAGCGAATTTACAACTTCACCTTCCGCAACACGTAGTCCGAGACTTCGATAGACTTCCTTCATCGCTGATTTGTGTTTAATTTTAAACATATCAATCGGTTTCAGTCCATCGATATTATACCATTCACGCAGTTGTGCTTCAGCGTTTAGCCAATACTCAATATGCGAGTCTAGTGAAAAGAGCTCTCCATATTTCTGTTGAAAATGATCACATGCTTCTGACAACTCATTGATATTATGCATATCGCAAACTCTGTAATATTCTGTAGCACTCTCCTTAACTTCAGGTGCAAGCATCTCATACGCTTCATCGCCTATCGCTAATACTCTTGCACCCATTTTTTTCAAAGCTACCAAAAAATACTTGAAATTAAGGGGAAAATGTGGAGAGATATATACTACATTTCTCATATGCACTCCTAATAAATTAAATTTAACTAATTTATTTTCATTTGATGTGTAAAATGTGGGTTATTTTTTTTGGGCCGCTGGGCAAGCATTATCTGCCATCCTGCAAATATTATTTTGCTTTTTGCTGTTATATTATAAAGTCAAAAATGCGGTGTTTTTTGTATTCGCTATTATAGGGGGCTTGCTTTCTATTAATTTTGTCATTTCTTATATGATGTAAATTTATTACAGAAAAATGGCTCAAGAAAAAGATAAAAGAATTTCGTTAACAACTGATGTATTTTTATATATTATTTGCTTCATATTATTATATATTTAATCGATTTTTTTATTATTTTTTAA
>JAPLKR010000021.1 GCA_026387965.1 Fusobacteriota bacterium
GATCAGCCATGGGATAATATTAGAAATTATGATGAGAAACATGAATGGTTAAATGATAAGAATGCGATTGTTTGGCCAGAAAGAAGGAATAATGAGTAATAAGAAAATGACTGTAGCACAAGCGTTAGTAAAATTTATAAACAATCAGTACTTGTCAGTCGATGGTGAAGAGTGGCCTTTTGTAAATGGGATATTTACTATATTTGGACATGGAAATGTTCTAGGTTTAGGACAAGCATTAGAAGAAGACAGTGGCCATTTACATGTGTTACAAGGCAGAAATGAACAAGGAATGGGTCATGCTGCAATCGGATTTGCTAAACAAAATAAAAGACATAGAATATATGCGTGCACTTCTTCAGTTGGACCCGGTGCAGCTAATATGGTTACGGCTGCTGCAACAGCAACAGCTAATAGAATTCCAGTCCTATTTTTACCTGGTGATGTGTTTGCGACAAGACAACCAGATCCTGTGCTACAACAAATTGAGCAATTTCATGATTTGTCTATTTCAACAAATGATGCATTTAGGGCAGTTAGCAAATATTGGGATAGAATAACACGACCAGAACAATTAATGAGTGCTGCAATTAATGCTTTTAGGGTCTTAACAGATCCTGAAAATACGGGGGCTGTAACTATTTGTCTACCTCAAGATGTTCAAGCTGAATGCTATGACTATCCAGAGTATTTTTTCAGAAAACGTATTTGGTTATTAGAAAGAACACCACCTACTGTTACTATGTTAGAAAATGGATTAGAATTAATATTGAAGAGTAAACACCCTTTGATTATTTGTGGAGGTGGGGTCAAATATTCTGCCGCAAGTAAAGAATTACAAACTTTTTCAGAAAAATTTAACATTCCCATTGCTGAAACTCAAGCTGGAAAAAGTGCTATTATTGGTTCGTATCATTTAAATTTAGGTGGAATTGGAACAACAGGAAATTTAGCCGCTAATATAATCGCTAAAAATTGTGATTTAGTGATTGGAATTGGGACGCGATATACTGATTTTACAACTGGATCAAAATCTCTTTTTCAAAATGAAAATGTAAAGTTTTTAAATATAAACATTTCTAATTTTGATGCATTAAAATTAGATGCTACTATGATGCGTTGTGATGCTAAAGTTGGCTTAACAACACTAATGAAAGAATTGGAAATACACAACTATTGTTCTGGTTATATCAATGAAATTTCAGATGTAAAAGAAAAATGGAAAAAGGAATTAGAACGTTTAAACAGTATCAAATACGAAAAAAGCAAATTTATTCCCGAAGTATGTGGACAATTGGACCATGTAATAGAGGAGTTTGTCGAATTAACAGGATCATCATTAACACAAACTCAAGTAATTGGAATTATCAATGAATTTCTAGATGAAACCGCTATAATAGTGGGGGCTTCAGGGAGCATTCCTGGAGATTTACAAAGAATGTGGTGTGCTAAAGGTGAAAATAGTTATCACATGGAATACGGTTATTCGTGTATGGGATATGAAGTGAATGCTGCATTAGGCGTGAAATTAGCAGTTGGCAAACAGCGTGAAGTTTATAGCATGGTCGGAGATGGAGCATACCAAATGCTTCATAGTGAACTTGTTACTTCAATACAGGAAAATCAAAAAATCAATATTATTCTCTTTGATAATATGGCTTTTGGTTGCATTAATAATCTTCAAATGGGCAATGGAATGGGAAGTTATGGAACAGAATTTAGGTATAGAGATGATAAAACCAATTCGTTAACAGGAAAACTTCAAACAATTGATTATGCTATGAGTGCCAAAGGGTATGGTTGTGAAACATATTCTGTAAGAAATGTACAAGAACTTAAAAATGCATTGGAGTCAGCAAAAAAATCTGATGTATCAACATTAATAGATATAAAAGTTTTGCCTAAAACAATGACTTCAGGGTATGAAAGTTGGTGGCACGCAGGAGTTGCACATTATACCAATAATACTAAAATAAATTCTGCTAGGACAGAAATGGATAAATTCTTAAAAAATGCTCGAAAATATTAGAAAGGCGGAATAATGAAATCATTTAAAATTGCTGTAATTCCAGGTGATGGTATAGGTAATGAGGTTATGGATGAAGCATTGAAAATACTTAATAAAATTTCTAAAATACAGAACAATATAAATTTTGAGTTTGTTCATTTTGAATGGGGGTGCGAATACTATTTAAAACATCAAAAAATGATGGATGATAATGGTTTAGAAATACTTAGAAATTTTGATGCAATATTGCTAGGAGCTGTTGGTTATCCAGGCGTTCCGGATCATATTTCTTTAAGAGATTTGCTGTTAAAAATACGCCAGGGATTTAACCAATATATTAATTATCGTCCTATAAAATTACTAGAAAATATTACCTGCCCTCTTGTTGGAAAAACTCATAAAGATATTGATATGATTTTTATTAGAGAAAATAGAGAAGGTGAATATTCGGGGATCGGTGGTATTTTTGCTGAAGGATTTGAACAAGAAACAGCCATTCAAACAAGTGTTTTTACACGCAAAAATACAGAAAAGGTTATGAGATATGCTTTTGAAGTTGCTAAAAAACGTGGAAAGCATAATAAAGTGACAAGTATAACAAAATCTAATGCTTTAAATTATAGTATGGTATTTTGGGATAAAATTTTTCAAGAGCAAGGAGAAAAATACCCAGATATCGAAACAAATCAACTTCATGTTGATGCAGCAGCAATGTTTATGATACAAAAGCCACAAATATTTGATACTGTAGTAGCGTCAAATTTATTTGGAGATATTCTAACAGATTTGGGAGCTGCGTTACAAGGAGGGTTAGGATTTGCAGCCGGGGGCAATATAAACCCCGAACGTGAATACCCTTCGATGTTCGAACCAGTTCACGGTAGTGCTCCAGACATTGCAGGAAAAGGAGTTGCGAATCCTATTGCAATGATCCTTACAGCAGGGCTGATGCTAGAGCATTTAGGGCATTATGATTTATCTGTGAAAATAGAAAACGCGGTGAAGGAAATTTTAAAAAGCAAAAAAAATCTAACTCCTGATTTAGGTGGTATAGCATCTACGCAACAAGTTGGAAATTTATTGTGTGATTTATTAATTTAAAGGAAAGGGGTTGATGTTGATTATGCGACATCATACAAGATAAATGAGTGATGTATTACTTGGTATAGCACCCATTGGGTGGACTAATGATGATTTACCTGAATTAGGAGGAACAAACACATTTGAACAGTGTATAAGTGAAATGGCGTTAGCAGGATTTTCAGGAAGTGAAATTGGGAATAAATATCCAAAAGACCCGGTTGCGTTAAACAAAGCATTAAAACTGCGAAACTTGACAATATGTAATGCGTGGTTTTCAACATACTTTACAACTAAATCACTAGACGAGGTTGAAAATGCATTCATTAAACATAGAGATTTTTTATATGCTGTTGGAGCACGCGTTATTGGAGTTTCAGAACAGGGAAATAGTATACAGGGAAATCTTTATTTAAGTATTTTCGATAATAAACCAATATTTAGTGATTCTGAATGGGAAAAAGTAGCAAAAGGACTTAATAGACTTGCACAATTAGCTGAAGAAAAGGGAATGACATTAGGCTATCACCATCACATGGGAACAGGTGTAGAATCATTCAAAGAAATTCAAGAATTGATGAATAGAACCAATCGGAATGTGTATTTATTATTTGATACAGGACACGCATATTTTGCTGGAATTGACCCTATAAAATTATTAAAAACATATATTGAACGAATTAATCATGTTCATTTAAAAGATGTTAGAAAAGATATTTTAGAAAAAGTAAAGAGAGAGCAACTTTCGTTTTTATCAGCTGTTAAAAATGGAGTATTTACAGTTCCAGGTGATGGAAATATAGAGTTTAAACCCATTTTTGAGGTGCTAAAAGAAAACAATTATGTTGGATGGTATGTTGTTGAAGCAGAGCAAGACCCTTCAATCGCTAATCCATTCGAGTATGCTTTAAAAGCAAGAAGTTATATAAAAGAAACAGCACAAATATAGGAGGAAATTATGAATACATTGACAGTAGGAATTATTGGAGCAGGAAGAATAGGGAAGGTTCACGCAAACACAATACTAACGCAGCTTCCACATATAAAAATAAAATATATTGCAGATACTTGGGCTGGGGCTAAAAAATATGTTGAAAGCTTAAATGGGCTTCATTTCACACAGAATATAGATGATATTTTTAATGATAAAGAAATTGAAGCAGTGTTAATTTGCTCATCAACGGATACACATGTTGAGTATATTATTAAAGCCGCTAATGCTAAGAAACATATTTTTTGTGAAAAACCCGTGGATCATGATTTAAATAGAATTATTTTAGCTAAAGAAGCAGTAGAACTAAATGGTGTTAAATTTCAAATTGGGTTCAATAGGCGTTTTGACCATAATTTTTTAGCAGTAAAAAAGGCTATTGACACACATCAAATTGGTGACGTAAGATTTATCAATATAACATCGAGAGATCCTGAAGCCCCTCCCATTGAATATGTGAAAGTATCTGGTGGAATGTTTATGGATATGACAATTCATGATTTCGATATGGCGCGTTTTTTAGCAGGATCAGAAGTAAAAGAGGTGTATGCAAAAGGTGTCGTAATGGTAGACAAAGCAATTGGAGATGCTGGAGATATTGATTCTGCTGCGATTATATTAACATTTGAGAATGGAAGTATAGGAATTATTAATAATTGTAGAGAAGCGTCTTATGGCTATGATCAACGAGTAGAAGTATTTGGTTCTAAAGGGAGCGTAGAGATTAAAAATGATACAATTTCTTCTGCAATAATAAGTACCAAAAATGGTGTTGTAGCAGAAAAACCGTTGCACTTTTTTATGCAACGATACACACAAAGCTATAAAGATGAAATGATTCAGTTTATTGAGTCTATTCAAAATAACACTGAAACCAAAACAAATATTATTGATGGATTAAAATCAGTTGAAATTGCAAAAGCTGCGGTATTATCTTATAAAGAAAATCGTGTAGTTAAATTATAATAAATTTATTAGAAAATAAGATGGAGGCAAAATGAACAAAGTTAGAGTTGCAGTTGTGGGGTATGGTGTTATTGGTCAAAGATTAGCTGATGGAGTTGCGTTGCAAGAGGATATGGAGTTAGTAGGGGTAGTTGATGCAGAAGTTAATTTAGCAACACGTGCTTTAAAAGAAAAGGGGATGACTTATAAATTGTACGTTGCATTTACAGAAGCAAAAGCGGCATTTGAAAAAGTAAATATCCCAATTTCTGGTACTATGGAAGAACTTTTGGATCAAGTTGACATTGTTCTAGATTCAACTCCTGCAGGAATAGGTGCAAAAAATAAATCGCTATATGAAAAAAAAGGGGTTAAAGCGATTTTTCAAGGTGGTGAAAATAATAATATTGCAGATGTATTTTTTCATGGCTACGCAAATTTCGAATGTGGTGTCAATAAAGATTATTTGAAATTGACTTCATGTAATACAACGGGACTAATAAGGGCAGTGGATTGTTTAGATAAAATAATTGGTATTGAGAAGATTGCAATTACAATCGTAAGACGAGTAGCTGACCCTGGTGATTATCACAGAGGTTTAACTAATGCACTAAAAGTAGATAAAGCTCCAAGTCATCAAGCAGAAGATTTAATGAGTATAATGCCACATATAAATGCAACTGGAATATTAATCCATACGCCAGTAACTCACGGTCATTTTATTAGTGTAGTAGCAACGCCTAAAAATTATATCAGTGTGGCTGAAGTTTTAGAAGCTTTTAGTTTGCATGACAGAATCAGAGTAGTTAGCTTAGATGAAGGATTTGAGGGAAATGCATCAATTTTTAGATATGCTCGTGATCTCGGAAGGCCGAGAGGTGATATTTATGAAATCTGTATTTGGAAAGATACTATTGTAAAATCAGGAAATGATATTATGTTTGGAATACACATTCCTCAAGAATCAGTCACGATTCCTGAAACTATTGATGCAATTCGTGCATCAATGGGTATGCAAGTGACTTCAGTTGAGGGAGTTTCTATGACAAATAAATATCTTAACCTACCGAGTTGGAAATAAAGGAGGAAGTGTGAATAAACTCAATATAACATCGATGAGAGATTTGCCTCTTGATGGGAAAAAAGTTTTGCTTAGGCTTGATATTAATTCTCCAATTGATATTAAAAATAAAAAAATTGTCAATACAAATCGAATTGATATGAGTTTGTTAACTTTAGAATATCTCATTTCTAAAAATTGTAAAATTGCTATTATTGCTCATCAAGGAGATACACTTGACTATCAAAATTTAATTCCACTTAAAGAACATGCTGGTATTTTATCTAAAAAATTGAACAGAATTGTTGAATATGTAGATGATGTTTGCGGAATGTATGCAGTTGCAAAAATTCAATGTTTAAAAGAAGGAGAAATAATATTATTAGGTAATTTACGGTATTTATCGGAAGAAATATCTACTTTTGAAACTGTGGTACCGTTAAAACCACCGGAAATGAAGAGTACTTATCTTGTGAGACAACTTGTGAAAGAATTTGATTTTTATATCAACGATGCTTTTGCAGCGGCACATAGAAATGCTCCTTCAATGGTAGGGTTCCAAGAGCATTTAATTTCAGGAGCAGGAGATTTGTTTTTTAAAGAAGTATCGGCATTGAATTCAGTAATGACTAATCCACAAAAACCGTCAGTTTTTGTATTAGGAGGAGCAAAAATATCAGACGCATTCGGTATGATGAAACAAGTATTAGAAAATAATACAGCAGATAAAATCATTACCTTAGGAATTATAGGGGAAATTTTTTTAATAGCAAGTGGCGTTAATATTGGAAAGAAAAAAATGAAGTTTCTTCAGGATAGAAAATTAGATGAATTTATTGAATCTGCTAAGGAATATTTAAAATTATACGCCAAAAAAATTGAAATACCTAGAGATTTAGCTTTTGAAAAAGATGGCAAGCGTGAAGAAATAAAGGTATGTGATCTGCCTATTGAAGAAATGTTTTTGGATATTGGAAAGAAAACAATAAGCGATTATGAAAAAATTATTTTGGAAGCTAAAAGTTTGTTTGCAAACGGACCTGCCGGTGTTTACGAAAACCCACTTTTTGAACTTGGAACTAGAAATATAATGGAAGCGATATCACGTTCATCAGCATATTCTGTTATTGGTGGTGGTGATACAGTAACCGCAGCTACAAAATTTATTGATTTAAATACACTAGGATATGTTTGTACTGCGGGTGGAGCAATGGTCCGTTATCTGACTGGCAAAAAACTTCCACTCATTGAAGCGATGGAGAAAGCATACTATAAGTTAAATCTTAGAGAAGAGGAGCGAGATAATGGATAAAACAGAAATTCAAAAAATTGAACGATTTGCATTGGAGATTCGGTTAGAAACACTAAAGCAAATTACAATAAGAGGGTTCGGACATCTTGGTGGAGCAATGTCTGTTGTAGAACTTCTTGCTGTATTATATGGAAAAGTTATGAATATTGATTCAAAGAATCCTAAAAAAAGAGATAGAGATTTTTTAGTGTGTTCTAAAGGTCATGCTGGCCCCGCAATCTATTCAACACTTGCTTTAAAGGGATATTTTTCTATGGCAGAACTTATGACATTAAATCAAAATGGTACTAATTTACCTAGTCATTGTGATATGAATAAAACTATTGGAATTGATATGACAACAGGGTCTTTAGGACAAGGAGTGTCAACAGCAATGGGAATTGCAGTTGGTAATAGGCTTGATGGGTTGAACAATTATACATATTTAATAGTAGGTGATGGAGAGCTTAATGAAGGTCAGTGTTGGGAAGGATTTATGTTTGCAGCACACCAAAAATTGGATAATTTAATTTGCTTTCTGGATTATAATAAAAAACAATTAGATGGATATTTAGAAGAAATATGCAATCCTTTTGATTTTGAAGAAAAATTCAAAGCATTTGGATTCGAGACACAAAAAGTTAATGGAGCTTCTATTGAAGAGATTTTTAAAGCTATTGAAAATGCAAAAAATAAAAAGGGAATGCCGCATGTGATTATCCTTGATACGATAAAAGGGCAGGGGATTGACTTTGTTGTAGAAGATGGCGGACATCACATGAGATTTAGTGAAAAACATTTTATACAAGCATCTGAAGCAATCAAGCATTTTGAAAATCTGTTAAAAACCCCTGTAAATGGAGGAAATTAATTATGTTAAATTTTAAATTATCAAAGGAACATGGATTAGAAAAAAATGCTATGAGAACTGTCTATTGCGATACATTAATTGCATTAGCAAATAGCAATAAAAATATAGTTGCGCTGGATGCAGATTTAATGAGTTCCATGGGAATGAATGCATTCAAAAAAACATTTCCGGATAGAATGTTCAATTGTGGTGTTCAAGAAGCGAATATGATTGGAGTTGCAGCAGGGCTTTCTTCTATTGGTAAAATTCCTTATGCTCATACATTTGGACCATTTGCGTCAAGAAGGTGTTTTGATCAAATTTTTCTATCATGTGCTTATTCAAAGCAAAATGTTAGAATTATTGGCTCTGATCCTGGAATTACCGCAGCTTATAACGGTGGAACACATATGCCATTTGAAGATTTAGCTTTAATGAGAACAGTTCCTGAAATGAATATTATTGTGCCATCAGATTCTGTAATGTTAGAAGATATTATTCGAAAAACTGAAAATTTATATGGAAATTTTTATATTCAATTGCTTCGTAACAATGCAGTTTCAATTTATGAAAAGGGGTCTAAGTTTACACTTGGTAAAGCTAATAAGATTGTTGAAGGCAAAGATATTACCATTATTGCAAATGGAATAATGGTTTCTGAATGTTTAATTGCAGCAGAGCAACTTTCAAAAATAGGAATTCATGCAAGAATATTAGATATGTTTTGTTTGAAACCTATCGATAAAGAATCTATTCTAAATGCGGCACAAGAAACAGGAGCAATTGTTACTGTAGAGAATCATAATATTATAAACGGATTAGCATCGGCTGTTTCAGAAGTTATAGTAGAAGAATGTTTAGTACCAATGGGTAAAATTGGAGTAAGAGATCAATTTGGGCAAGTTGGAAGTGTAGAATATTTAAAAGAAGTATATCATTTAACGCCTCAAGATATTGTTGAAGAGGTTATAAAAACATTAAAGCGAAAAAAATAAGGTATTAATAGGGTGTGGCTTCTTAAACTATGTGTAATAAAATAATATAATAAAGAGGTACTTATGTCAGAATTTAAATTGGAAGCTAGGAATAGTAGTGATCAGATAGAAAATAAAAGTAAGTCAAGATTTATGTATTTTGTTGCTATTATTGCAGCTTTGGGTGGAATATTATTTGGATTTGATACAGGGGTAATATCGGGCGCTTTAATATTTGTAAACAAGACATTTAATCCAAGTATTGCAAGTCAGCAATTAGCCGTGAGCATGGTAGTTGCTGGAGCCTTCGTTGGATGTTTATTAAGTGGTAAATTATCTAATACGCTTGGAAGAAAAAAATTACTTATCATTGTAGCATATATTTTTATTATTGGTACAGCAATATGTGCATTAGCACCAACCATGGACATATTAATAATAGGTAGATTTGTATTAGGATTAGCAGTAGGAGTAGCATCATACACAGCGCCACTTTTTATTGCAGAAATTTCGATTCCAAGTAAACGCGGGTCAATGGTTTTATTGAATGGGTTTTGTATAACAGGTGCTCAAGCAATTGCAGTTTTATTAGATTGGTGGCTTGCAAGATATAGCTATACAATTAATTGGAGAATAATGATGGGACTTGCCATTATCCCGTCAATATTACTCTTAGCAGGAATGATTATAGCCCCGAATTCTCCAAGATGGTTAATCATGGTTGGAAGAGTAGAGGAAGCAAGAAGAGTTCTCAGAAAAATCAGAGATTTTGATAAAGTAGAAATTGAAATACAGGAGATATTGAAAAGTTTGAATCAAAAAAAAGGAACTTTGTCACTATTGTTTTCGAAACGCATTAGACCAGTTTTGATTATTGGGCTAATCTTAGGAATTGGGCAACAATTTTCTGGATTTAATACCGTTATGTATTATGGCCCTGAAATATTTAAACAAGTAGGATTTCATGGAAATAGTGCTACAATAATGGCAACATTTGGAATGGCAGTAATAAATTTTTTGATTACTATTGTTTGCATGATCTTTGTTGATAAACTTGGAAGAAGAAAATTGCTTATAATTGGTATGTTATTAGCCACAATTTGTCAATTTTTATTAGGAGAAATAATAAAAGTTGGTGTAGATCATTTTCCGGGTGGTGCATACACAGCTTTTATAGTAATTATGGTTTTTGTTGTTGGATACGCAGGAAGTTTAGGAACACTTTTCTGGTTAATAATTTCAGAAATATATCCGCTTGAGGTTCGAGGAATTGGAATGAGTTTTGTAGCAGGTATTCAATGGTTAGCAAATTTTATAGTTTCGGCAACTTTTTTTAACAGTAATGAGTATTTATGGTGGCGGCACGTTTTGGTTTTATGGTACCGCATTGTTAATTATACTTATTTTCATAATTATATATGTTCCCGAAACAAAAGGCGTTTCTTTAGAAGTGATAGAACTAAATTTAGATAAAGGAACAAAATTAAGAGATTTAGGTAAAATATCATAATATATCGAAATAATAAAGATGATGTTATCCATGAGTTAGTTCTGATTTCTCTGATTCTGGATTTCAAGCTCTTTTAATTTGAGTACAATGCTTTGATTTCTTAGTAGCCCTTTTATTATATCGTAGCGAAAATAATATAGCGGTATTAGGTGAAAAATAATTCTTGGAAAATTATTAAGTAAAAAAACTGTAATGTCGAGAATAATCGAACTGTTTCTGTTAAAAATTTATTAATTGAGACACGGTGACAACATAAGAAAAAACGAATAAATTCCTTACAAACACTGATTTACAATAATTTTTCAAAAAAGATGTTGACGGTTAAAAAAAAGTATGGTATGATAACTCTTGTCCCTTGAAAAAAGGACAAGCACATTGGGAAAAGAATAGGAAACAACCAAATCGTTTTAAAACGTGTAATGCGTTTTAAAATAGCAGACGAATGTCTGCAAACTGTTTTGTC
>JAPLKR010000117.1 GCA_026387965.1 Fusobacteriota bacterium
ATTTTAGAAGAGTTATTAACGAATTTCTTTAGTTATGCAGATACGAATGAAGTGTTTATGATTTTGAAAAAACACAAAGCGGAGGAATATGAATTGTCGATATATCATCGAGGGCAATATTTTTCATTAAATGACGAAATGCAAGCGCCGGACTGTGTAGATGTTGAAGATCTGCCAATTGGTGGATTAGGATTATTTCTAGTAAAATCAATGTGTAAATCTATAAAAACAGCACATAAATTTGAGTTATGTGTTACAAAAATTATAATTTAATCATGGTGAGTTATTATCCTCCTTTGCTTGCGGAGAAATATAACTAAGTATTTTTTAAGTGTTATTGACCTTGAATACCTCGCGCTTTATTGTGAGGTATTTTAATTAGGGTGAGAATTAACTAAAAATTAATATGGAAGGCATCCCATATTAAGCAGAGTAGGTAATGTTTTAGGTGATGCCAAATTGCTAAAAATATTTTTAATATGATATAGTATAAGCATTATGAATAAATAGGAGGGAAAGTTGAGTAAAATTGCATTCGTATTTCCTGGGCAAGGAACACAATTTATTGGAATGGGAAAAGATTTATATGAACTTGAAGAGTTTAAAGGTATCATGGATGATGTGTTTTCAATTTTACCTGTAGATTTAAAAACAGCTATGCATGAAGGCCCGATTGAGACATTAACAGATACGCAGTATACACAGCCAGCAATCGTTTTAGTTTCTACACTTCTTTGTAAAAAAATGTTAGAAAAAATAACGCCTGATTACTTTGCGGGTCACAGTGTTGGTGAGTACAGTGCGCTTGCTAATAATGTTCTTTCCATTAAGGATACAACATTTCTTGCGTATAAAAGAGGAAAACACATGTCAGAGGTTGGAGCTGAAGTGAATGGTACCATGGCGGCAGTTTTAGGGCTTGACAGTGATAGAATTATCGAAGTGCTTAAGAGTATAGAGGGTAAAGTTGCCGCCGTAAATTTTAATGAACCTAAACAAACTGTTATATCAGGAAGTAAAATCGCGATTGAAGCAGCGGCAGAGCCATTAAAAGCAGCTGGCGCAAAACGTGTTATTGGACTTTCTGTTTCTGGTCCATTTCACTCAATTTTAATGAAACCGGCCGCCGATAAGTTGAAAGTTGAATTTGATTTAATAAAATTTGGTGCGGTAAAATATCCCGTAATTGCGAACACAACCGCTGAGGTGATTGATGATAACACTAGTCTTGTTTCTGAACTTTATGCACAAGCATTCGGCCCTGTAAAATGGGTGGAAACCATTCAAAAACTGAAAAGCTTAGGGGTAACTAAAATTTATGAAGTAGGGCCAGGAAAAGTTTTAGCAGGACTCATCAAAAAAATAGATGCAGAAATTGAAGTTATAAATATCCAAACGCTAGTAGATATTGACACTTTGTAGAAGTTTCAACCGTCAGTACGTTCCCATTTACTTTTTATAGTTCTATTTTTTATGAGTTTATGATATACTTATTAAAGAGTAAAAAATTTCGGGGCAGGGTGCGATTCCCGACCAGCGGTGATAGTCCGTAGCATCTAGGTGCGTGGACCGGTGAAATTCCGGTACTGACAGTAAAGTCTGGCGAAATTAAAAAAAAACTACGCCCTAGGTTTTTTTAGGCGCGTAGTTTTTTAATTTAACACGATTTTTTTTACTTCCAAAATTTTAGGAGGTAACAAATGAAAAAACTCGCATTATTTTTTATCGTCATAGTATGTACTATGACGCTTTTAGCTACACCACTCAGAGTGGTGGCGATTTCGCCCACATCCGTGGGAACGATCCAATATTTGGGGGAGAGTTCAAGCATTGTAGGTACTTCACAGTATATGACTGTACCTGGTGCCAAAGTTTTAGGTAATATAACTAATCCGAGCGTAACTGAAATAGCTATGTTAAATCCAAGTTACGTTATTGTGGATAGCTATACATCCCAGCAAATCGTTGCACAACTTAAAAATCTCAAAATTCCTGTATTAATGATTAATCAAAGCTACACTCTTAATGGCGCGTATGACTCTATGAGAGAGATTGCTAAAATTTATGGAAAAGAGAGTCAGATCAATCAACTTATTAATAAAATGAATAGTTTGATGCAGAAAAACAGCAAAAAAAAACCTATTTCACTTTATTTTATGCTCTCATATGGCAGAGATGGGGATTTCAGCATCAACAACAAAACGTTTACAAGTCAAATTATGGAAAATCTTGGAATGAAAAACATTATGGATAATTCACCTACAAATCAAGTATCACGAATGGATATACTGGTGAAAGATCCAACGGCCATTATTGTTTCGAGTGGTAATATGGGGACTAACTCTGTTACTTTAAGTCAACTCAAATCCACATCGCCATATAATCAACTTAACGCAGTGAAAAACAACAAAGTCTATTTTATTGATTCGGATACAGCAGATGAACCAGGGCCAAATATGTTGCAGTTAATAGAATTTCTAATTGGGGTGAAAAATGCGAATATGTAGATGTCTTCTAGTGCCTATATTTATAGGAAGTGCACTTTTATCTTTTGCCAGCGAGCCACATAATTATGGATTTTTGCTTTTCAACACAAATAATACTTTTTTTAGCAGTGCAGCCCTAACCTATGAATATGAGCCAAGTTATAATAATGGTTCTCTCGTATCGTATGGGCCTAATGGACCATACCTCTTAACTAATGGGTTTCAAACGGCAAGTTATGACCAATACTTGAATGCTACAGTGAGTTTCCCCATGAAAAGCTATTCCCTTCAAATAAATGGAAATTATGGAGAATCTGGCGCGTTAAAAGGTAACACCTACAACGAACAAAGTCAGGGACTGTCGACTACGACGGGAATTGGAATTCAAAGGAACCTACCAAATTTTCAAGAGGGTTTGAACATTAATTATCTTAATAACTCCTCAGGAGCTAACGCAAGATTCACACCAGGAGGAACAGTTGGAGTTGATATCGCTCCGTCTTTCCAATATGAAACTGGAGCATTTGCGTATGCAGTAGTTGGAGATATGCAGCAAACCTATTCACGAGGAGGCCTGCCGGGACTTGCATTACAACTTGAACCGCAAATGACATGGATGCTTAACGATAATTTAACCTATGCCTCACTTTTTGAATGGCGTATTGTGAATAATAATTATATTAATAATGGGATTGTCTCCACTTCAGGGAATCTAGTAATGGGGGATACACTGGAGTATCAACCCTTGGTATTAATGTATAGAGTACCTCAAATTCAAAATTTAATGCTCACTTTTGAAGTAAAACTTGATTGGTACAACTTTAGAGCTTGCCAAACTTTTTATGGAATTAACTACAACTCATGGGTGACGTTTGAACCGGATATCCAATATTACTGGCCAATAGCACCCAATACGGCAATAAATTTTGATGTAAAAGATGAAATTTCTCAACTCTTACAAGCATCAAATTATGGGAGAAGTCCCAATCAACAAAATTTTGTGATTGGTATGACATTATCAACCTATTTTTTTGGAGGATAAAATTTAAAGGAAAATTATGAAAAAATTATTTTTATCTTCGATTATTGCTCTTTTTATTGTAGTGGGGATTTTATATCTTTATATAGGGCCTATTCACTTTTATTTAGCGAATTTCTTACATAGTGATTCCCCCTTAATGGGTCTATTATTTCAAATGAAAGTTGAAAGACTTCTAACGGCATACTGCGTAGGGGCTATTTTAGCCTTATGCGGTGTTGTAATGCAAAATTTATTTAGAAACCCCATTGCGGATCCCTATATATTGGGAGTTTCTTCTGGAGCGGGGATGGGTGTTGGAGTTGCGATGTTTTTAGCGTCTTTTTTTCCAATACTTTCTAATTTTACTGTGACTATGGCATGTGCTTTTATTTTTGCAATTTTAAGTAGTTTTATTGCACTGTTCTTTTCTCGCGTTAACGGACAAGTTATCTTAACGCGTCTTTTACTCATAGGGATGGCTCTTACTTTTTTTGAAGGGGCTTTTATTCAAATAATTTTTAGCGTAAATGTACTGAGGAATTTTAATGTGTTTTTATGGTTAATGGGAAGCTTAGACAATGCAAACATGAACTCAGTTGTTGTTCTTGGGGTTACTTTATGTATATTGATTATCGTATTTACCTCTATGCATCGATCATTTGATTTAATACTTCTTGGGCCAGAAATAGCTCACAGCAGTGGTGTGAGAGTTGAACGTGTAAAATGGATAAGTTTATGTTTGGTTTCTTTAGCTGTCGCCCTCGTTGTGAGTTATTGTGGAATTATCGGATTTGTAGGGATGATTATTCCACATGCCATCAGAATTGTGGTGGGGCCAAAAAATTTAAAGTTAATGATTTTTAGCATGATACTTGGAGCAGTCTTTGTCGCTATATGTGACATTATAGCCACAACGCTGATATCTCCTTCAGAACTTCCACTTGGAGCAGTTATTGGTATTATAGGAGCACCTTATTTTATTTTACTTTTAGTTCATATGAATCGAGGTAAACGAATATGAGTGTGAAAATAAAAAATTTAACCATAACGTATACAGGAAATAAAATAGTTGAAATTGAATCGTTAGAGTTAGAAAGTGGGATGTTTCATACGATAATTGGGATGAATGGAAGTGGCAAGACAACTTTGATAAAAGCGATAAGTAGTATGGTGGCTAGGAGCTGCATTGAAGGTAGTATCAAAGAAAATGGAATAGAAATTACTCATTTATCAGGAAAAAAATTAGCAGAGAGAATAGCGTATGTTCCACAAAAAATATCTATAGAATATGACTTTTCGGTAGAAGAATTGGTGAAAATGGGGGGCTTTCGTTATAAAAGAGCAAAGGAGAGTTTATATAAAAATATTATTACGAAATTTGGACTTTTAGAGTTTGAAAAGAGAAGCATACTAACCTTAAGTGGTGGGGAGTTTCAAAGAGCTCAAATCGCGCGGGCACTCTATCAAGATGCTCCTGTAATTGTTCTCGATGAGCCGACAGCTGCGCTAGATATTGCTCATAGTGTAGAACTTTATGAATACCTAAAAAAATTGGTAAAAGAGGATAAAAAAACAGTGATACTGATTTCACATGATCTTTCATATGTGGCAAATTATTGCGACAGTTTTATTTTGATGTACGATGGAAAAATTGTTGAAAAAGGTAAAGCTGAGCTTGTCATGAGTGAGGTGAATTTGATGAAATTTTTTAAATTTGGAGGAAAATTAGAAAAAATTGGTGGACAATATAGTTTGGTAGAAATTAAAAAAGAAAAAAAAGAGTGAAATTAAAAAAAATAGTTGCGTCAATTGTATTTTTTTGATATTATAGTGTTATGCAAAAAAAATAAAAATAAGAAGCGAAAATATCTAGGGGGTAATTTAAATGGCAAATTTTGACAAAGTTAAAGAAGTAATTGTTGAGCAATTAGGGGTCGACGAGGCTTCAGTAGTACCAGAGGCATCTTTTATTGATGACTTAGGAGCTGATTCATTAGACACGGTAGAATTAATCATGGCTTTTGAAGAAGAGTTTGGAGTAGAAATTCCAGACGAGGATGCAGAAAAAATGAAAACTGTTCAAGATGTTCTTAACTACATCGAAACAAAAGCAAAGTAAAATAATTGTTGCACAAGATAAGGTCGACGCCTTATCTTGTGTGCATATTAAAGTGCATTTTTGAAAGTGCTTTTTAATATTCAAAAAAACTTTATTTAAGGAGAGTGAATCTTGAAAAGGGTAGTAGTAACAGGGATAGGACTTCTAACATCTTTAGGTGAGGATAAGGATACAACTTGGAAAGCAATTATAGAAGGTAAAACAGGAGTAGGATATATAGAAAATTTTGACGCTAGTGGTTTTGGGGTCAAAATCGGTGCGCAAGTTAAAGGGTTTAAGCCCGAGGATTATATAGAGAAAAAGGAAATGAAAAAGCTGGGACGCTTTAGCCAATACGCAATTGCAGCTTCTAAAATGGCTCTTGCAGATGCAAATTTTGAAATTACAGAAAAGAATGAGTGTGATGTCGGCGTTATGGTAAGTTCCGGTATTGGAGGACTTGAAGTTTTCGAACAACAATATGACATTTTATTAGCAAAAGGACCAAAAAGAGTATCTCCTTTTACAGTACCGGCAATGATTGCTAATATGAGTTCTGGAAATGTAGGGATTTATACAGGTGCAAAAGGTCCAAATAAGACCATTGTTACAGCATGTGCTTGTGGAACGCACTCTATTGGTGATAGTTTTGAAATGATTAAGAGTGGTAAGATAACAATGATGATTGCTGGAGGAAGTGAAGCGGCAATTACAAGACTTGGGCTTGCAGGATTTGCAGCGCTTAAAGCGTTGACGTTTTCTTTTAATGACAATCCAGAAAAATCATCACGTCCATTTACGGCGAATCGTGACGGGTTTGTTATGGGCGAGGGTGCAGGAGTTTTAATTTTAGAAGAATTAGAACACGCAAAAGCACGTGGAGTTAAAATTTATGCAGAGATTATTGGTTACGGAGAAACGGGAGATGCTTATCATCTAACAGCACCAGCGACAGGAGATAAAGGTGGCGCGGCGAGAGCTATGAAAATGGCTTTAGATCAAGCAAACCTAGAACCATCAAAAATTGATTATATTAATGCCCATGGAACTTCAACACCCCTTAATGATGTTATTGAGACTCAAGCAATTAAATATGTGTTTGGAGACCATGCTTATAAGGTAGCGGTAAGTTCGACTAAAGGGGCAACAGGGCACTGTCTTGGCGCTGCTGGAGGGATTGAGGGAGCGCTATTAGCTCTTTCATTAGATGAAGGGATATTACCCCCAACAATTAATTATGATACACCAGATCCTGAGTGTGATTTAGATTATGTTCCTAATGTTGCACGCAAACAAGAGATTGAATATGCTATGTCTAATTCTTTTGGGTTCGGTGGACAAAATGCTGTAATCATTATGAAAAAATATAGAGGGTAGCTGTGTTTGCCCAGTTAGAAAAGATAATTTCTTATCATTTTATCGACAAGAACCTTTTGAAACATGCATTTATTCATAAATCATATGGAAATGAAAACCGTGGATATAGTAATGTAAATAATGAGAGGTTAGAATTTTTTGGAGATGCTATACTAGATTTTATTTTAACTGAACATATTTTTGACTATTTTAAAGAAAAAAATGAGGGGGAGCTTGCTAAAATCAAAGCGATGTTAGTGAGTGAGCCCGTTCTTTTTACCATAGCAAAAAAGTTAAATCTAGGAGAATATCTCTACTTAAGCCACGGTGAAGAAGTGACTGGAGGTCGAGAGAGAGAGTCTATACTTGCAGATAGCGTAGAAGCTCTACTAGGTGCAATTTATATAGATTCAAAAAATATTGACGAGGCGCGCCGCTTTATTTTACCGTATATGATTGACCAGATTAAAACACTGTATTTTGAGGAGCGGTTAACGGATTTTAAGACGGTTTTACAAGAAAAATCACAAGAATTATTTAAAAAGACTCCATGTTACGTGGTTCTAAAAGAAGAAGGTCCGGCCCATAATAGAGAATTTGAAATCGGTGTAGAAGTTCAAGGTGAAATTTTTGGTAGAGGATTTGGTAAAAGTAAAAAAAATGCTGCACAACAAGCAGCAAAAAATGCTTTAGAGAGACTAAGTGATGAAAAAAAAAGTTAATATTCCTATTTTTATAACGGATACGGGGTGTAAAAATCGATGTAGTTTTTGTAATCAAAAACATATTACGGGAAAGCAATTTATATTTGATTTAGAGGCTATTTCAAGTTCAATTGAAATAGCCCTTTCTACTTTGTGTGATAACCAAAGTGCAGAAATAGCTTTTTTTGGAGGAAGTTTTACCGGTTTGCCTATTGAAGAAATGCAAAAGCTTCTAGATATCTCTCAAAAGTATGTAAACATGGACAAGCGTGTCACAGGAATACGATTTTCTACGAGACCTGATTATTTTTCTGCTGAAATTTTTGAAGTGTTATCCCTCTATAAGATTACCACGATTGAACTTGGTGTGCAAAGTTTTGATGATAAAGTGCTTGCAAAAAATTGCCGAGGTTATGAGAACGGTATTGTTGAAAAAATTAGTAGAGAGATACAGCAAAGAGGTATAGCACTTGGGCTGCAATTAATGGCAGGACTCTATGGGGCTAATTTAGAAAGTGATTTTAAATCTATTGATTCATTATGCAAGATAAAACCTAATTTTATGCGTTACTATCCCACACTTGTTA
Organism: Fusobacteriota bacterium; assembly: GCA_026387965.1. Taxonomy (GTDB): domain Bacteria; phylum Fusobacteriota; class Fusobacteriia; order JAPLKR01; family JAPLKR01; genus JAPLKR01. Next base: position 8,253 of record JAPLKR010000117.1, read on the forward strand.
TCAAGGATACAGAGCTTGAAAATTTATATAAATTGGGCGACTATATACCCTATACATTAAAGCAAGCGGTTGTTGCGGGGATGTACGCCATGAAAATGTGTGCAGAAAACGATATTGAGATTATTAGAATGGGACTGCAATCGAGTGTTGAATTGAGAAACGATGATATTGTGCTAGCAGGGCCGTTTCACAATGCCTATAAAGAGTGCGTATATTCGGAAATTTATTATACTTTTTTTAAAAAAATGAGTGAAAAATCCAAAGTAATCGTACCAATGAAAATAGTAAGTCGCGTTAAAGGTCATAAAAAAATGAATAGTTTGAGATTACCTTCTTTTGAATTTGAAGTGGTTGAAAGATTAGTGGAAGATATCGAGATAAATGGCGTGAGGTATACTTTTCAAGACATCTTGCAAAGTATTGAAATAACGCGCTAAAATGGCTTATGAAGCCATTTTTTTATGGAGGGAAATTGGAAATTTTATTTTGGAGAAGTATTAGTAATAGCTTAATTGCTGTTAGGCTATACAAACGTAAATTATTTGATATTGCTTACGAGAAGAACTTTGGAGTAGGGGCAGTCTGTGTGGGGCGTGTTGTAAAACAGAGTCGGGCCTCTCATTTTTTGGTAGATTTTGGAACTTTTCAGGGTTTTTTAGAAGTCAAAGAGCATAAAATTGATGAAGTGGTTGAAAAAGTAAAAAACAAATCACTACACTCATTTGAGCTTACTAAAGAGCCAGAAGGTAAAAAGCTTACAAAAGTGAAATTGTGTGAGACTCAAGAGGTTTTGCATGAAGCTACTTTAGGAAGCATGCTAAAAAACAGTTCTTTTTTTTCTGAAAAAGTGTGTGAGTGGATTTCAAAAGGGGTTTCAAAAATTTTTTTTGAAGATGCCACTACGTTAAAGTTGCTTAAGGAGAAAATTCATAATTTTGAAGCACATTGTGATTATGAAATCAACTCTTTTAATAAAAAATTAAGAGAGCGTTTTGAAATAGATAAGGCAATAGAAAACCTCTATCGGAAAAATATTTATTCAGAATCAGGGTCCTATATAAATATTGAAAAATGTGTCGCTCTTACAGTTATAGATGTCAACAGTGGTAACCATACCAAAAGTAGTTTTGAAGTAAATAGTTCGATTTTGGAAGAGCTTGTGCGTGCCATTGTACTTCGTGATATATCAGGTGTGATTATTGTAGATTTTATCAATATGAAACACAAAAATGAAGAGTTAGAGTTTCATGAGTGTGTAAAAAAAGCTTTCGATCAAGATGGAAGGCAGATAAATTTGCTAGGATTTACAAGGGGCAGACTGTATGAAGTGGTAAGACAAAAAAAGGAAAATAGTATTGAAAGTAGTGAAAAAATGAAAAGATTACTCATTTAGAGAAATTTTTATTGCAATTTATGGCAAAACATATTAAACTTTAAGAAAACAGCAAGGAGTTGAGTGATGAATAAAGTAGCAGTGTATGCTGGAAGTTTTGATCCAGTCTCCAATGGACATATTAATATTATAGAGCGTTCAACAAAGCTTTTCGATAAAGTAATTATAGGGGTTTTGGAAAATTTTAGTAAAAGTTATTGGTTCTCTAAAGAAGAAAGAATAGATATGATACTAGGATCGCTCTCTCCTGAAGTATTATCCAAAGTTGTAATCATTGCATTTGACGGCCTTCTTGTTGATTTTCTTCATATTCACAAGTCTGCTGTTTTAATTAGGGGTCTTCGCGCCGTTTCGGATTATGAATATGAAATGCAGATGCATTTAACCAATCAAACTCTCGCGCACAATGAAATAGAGACAGTCTTTTTACCATCTGTTCGTGAGAATTTATATTTAAGTTCTTCGCTCATTAAAGAAATAGCCAAATTTTCAGGAGATATTTCGAGTTTTGTTCCTAAATATGTAGAAGATAAAATAACGGCATGGGTGGCTGAGCGTGAGAAGTAAATCTGTTTTTAAATGTAGTGAGTGTGGGTATAGTAATGGGAAATGGTTTGGAAAATGTCCTGAGTGTGATAGTTGGGAAATAGAAGAAGCTGAGATATCTGGAAAAAATGAAAATGCTTTGAATTCAAAAAAATCCATCTTGAATGAGCAGAGATTTCAACCTTTGACTGAAATCATTTTAGAAGCGGAGTTCAAATATCAAAGCGCATATCCAGAATTTGATAGAGTGCTCGGAAGTGGTCTGGTTAAAGGGAGTGTCTCTCTCATATCAGGCAGTCCTGGAATTGGAAAATCGACACTACTCCTACAAATACTGAGTTCTTATGCTGAACTCGGCTCTGTGCTATATGTATCAGGAGAAGAGTCTATTTATCAAATTAGACAAAGAAGCATTCGACTTAATATTCATAATGTTAACCTTCACGTGTTGGCGGAAACGGAGATAGAACTTATCGAGAATGCTATTTTCATTTTAAAACCTAAAGTTGTAATCATTGATTCCATTCAAACCATTTTGACAGATAGTATCGGCAGTGTTTCTGGAAGTACTAGCCAAATAAAAGAGGCTTGTACACGCTTCATACGCATTGCGAAAACACAAGGCATTCCATTTTTGATTGTAGGGCATGTGACGAAGGATGGAAAAATTGCAGGACCTAAACTTCTAGAACATATGGTAGATACAGTGTTAAATTTTGAAGGCGAATCTGAAAATGATTATCGTATGATTAGGACTACTAAAAACCGTTATGGTGCAACAAATGAACTCGCTATTTTTGAAATGTCTGAGTCAGGAATGAATGAAGTGAAGAATATCTCTGAATATTTTCTAGGTGAACGTGAAAAGGAAAACCAAGGGAGTGTGGCTACAACTACACTGAATGGAAACAGAGTATTTCTTCTTGAACTTCAAACATTGGTAAGTAAAAGTGTTTTTGGACTGCCTAGACGTGTAGCACAAGGAGTTGATTTTAATAAATTTCAACTGATAGTGGCTATTTTAGAAAAAACCATGAAGCTACAACTGATGGACAAAGATATTTTTATCAATATTCCTGGAGGGCTTTTAGTTAAGGAGCCAGCTATTGATTTAGCTATGGCGGTATCCATTTATTCAAGCTTAACTGGAAATAGCATTATGGGAAGTTCAGCATTTGTTGGAGAAATTGGACTTCGTGGCGAGATTCGAAAAGTCTCATACTGTTTAAAAAGAGCGATAGAGCTTGAAAAATGTGGATTTAGTAAAATATTTGTTCCTAAAGGAAATGAAAAAGAGCTCCTTATGCAAAAATTATCCCTCGAGGTAGTCGCAGTGAACCGCCTTGAGGAAGTGTTCAAAAATATTAAATTTGGGAGGTAAGGCGTGGAAAAATCACCAAAACTGCTAGAACTTTTAGAAAAAATAGCTCCAGGAACAGACTTAAGAGATGGACTTGATAGCATTCTTTCAGCAAAATTTGGCGCTTTAATTGTGGTATCTGATAACTCTGAGATTACAAAGCTTTTTGATGGGGGCTTTTATATTAATTGTGAATTTACCCCACAAAGACTTTTTGAACTTTCAAAGATGGATGGTGCAATTATTATTGATGAAAAAGTTGAGAAAATTCTGTATGCAAATGTGCAACTGCATCCTTCTTCTTCGATCCCAACTGCTGAAAGTGGAACGAGGCATAGAATAGCGGAAAGATTTGCTGTGCAAACGCAAAGTTTTGTGATCTCTATTTCAGAGAGACGTACGGTTATTACCATATATAAAGGGGATATTCGTTATCGTCTGATGGATGTTAATAACTTAATCATTGCATCTAATCAAGCAGTTAGAATGGTGGAAAGATACCGTTTAGTTATTGAAAAAATGCTCGACAATTTAACTATTTTAGAGTTTGATAGCCTTGTGACTCTTACTGAGGTGGATGAGTGTTTGCAAAAATTTTCTTTTTTATTTAAAGTAGCCAAAGAGTGTAAAAATTATATTATCGAATTGGGTCAAGACGGAAGGCTTCTGCAAATGCAGTTAGATGAAATCATGCAAGATTTAGATAAAGAGCTAGAATTTTTAATTTTAGACTACTATAATCCGAAGAAAAAGCTTTCAATAGGCAAAATTCTACTTGAGCTTGAACAAATGGATATGTCTGAAGCTTTAGAAATTAAATTTTTATCAGGCTTTTTAGGCTATGAGCGTAGCAATTCAAATCTTGATAAAGAGATTGAGCCAAAAGGATTTAGAATACTCAATAAAATCACAAAACTTTCGCAAAAAGACATTGATAATATTATATACCATTTTGAGAGTTTTACAGCTATCTTGAACTCTGACTTGACAGATTTATCAGAAATTCGAGGAATTAGCAAAATTAAAGCTCAAACGCTTAAAAATGGTCTTCAGAGACTTAGAAATACACTGATTCTCGAAAGAGAGATTAAACCAGTGGAAGAAGAGGAGATATACGAGCTATAAAAATAGAGTTGACAAGAAATCTAAAAAATGGTAAAATCATTATTGTGATTGCAATGGGGTTGTAGTTCAGTTGGTTAGAATGCCTGCCTGTCACGCAGGAGGTCGCGAGTTCGAGTCTCGTCAATCCCGCCATTTTTGCCCAGATAGCTCAGTCGGTAGAGCAGGAGACTGAAAATCTCCGTGTCCGTGGTTCGATTCCGCGTCTGGGCACCATAGTGCCTCTTTAGCTCAGTTGGCTAGAGCAACTGACTTGTAATCAGTAGGTCGTTGGTTCAACTCCGACAAGAGGCACCATTTTTCAAAATGAGTAGAGATTTCGCATCTCTTTTTTTTATATTAGGAGAAATTATGACTATTGAAAGAGCAGAACTCATCTTTAAAATGTTATCTAATGAAATTAGAATAAAAATTTTAAAGATATTGGTAAGCCAAGGCACAACAGGGATTTGTGTAAGTGGGATGGAAGATATCATAAAATGTAAACAGTCGAGTGTAAGTCAACATCTTGCCCACCTTAGAAATAGTGGTATCATTACTGCCGAAAAGAAAGGCACAAAAGTTTGTTATAAGTTGGTAGATGAAGATGTACTAAAAATTATTTCAAGCATTGAAATAGAAAATATTGTGTAAGAATGGGGAGAGTGATAGCTCTTTTTTATATCGGTAAATATATTTACATTAAGTTCACGGCATATACATCTTAATCGATTATAATAGTAGTTGATTAGGATATGTTACGAAAACTTACATATAAAAAAAACAGTGTATAAATAAGGAGCTTATTATGACAGCAAGAAGAAGAGAGATGTTTACAACAACTTTATCGGTAGAAATGAAAGACGCACTTAAGAGCTATTCAGATGAATCCATGATTCCAATGAGTAAACTAGTAGAGAAGGCTTTATCAGAATATTTAACAAAAAATAACGTTAATTAGTATGGACTTTCAATTTTATGCTTATAACAGAAGTAAAAAACAAGAAATTGTGGTCAATAGAAGCGTAACTAAAGAGGGTAAAATTCAAGTTAGAAGAGTTTATAGACAAAGTTGATGGATTTGAGAAGAGGTGCTCACAGTATACTGTGAGCACCTCTTCTTTTATTTGTAAGCTATTTAGAATGAAATGAAAAAGTACTGACAAAATATATCATGTATTATTAACAAAACTACTATTTTATAGCGGGTTGGCAAAAAAAAGATTAAACTATGATTAACTAGAGCGAATGAGTGGGTAAAGGAGAAGTAAGGCCAAAAGTTTTGTTAAACTACAAACTTCACTCCCTTTTTTGTTGTTCAATAATGTTACTATTCCTAATGGGAGGGGAATTAAATCTGATTAAAACTCAATAAATATCTTTTCTACTGTTTTTTAAATAATATCTTTCTTTTAATTCCAATAGCTAAAAATATTACCATTGACAATACTAATGAAATAATTGTTAGTATTTCAACCGTTCGAAAAGAGTAACGATAAAACATATAATTCGAATACATTTCGCCCACGAATCCTCCAAGACCTGATAGAAAAAGGAAAAAACTCATTATTCTTGGTGATGGAGTCTTTACTAACTTTGATCCAAATGACATACTTGAAGAGTAGATACATGAACACCCGAACCCAGCCATTGCTAAATCTATATAAATTGTTGATAACGGTTTAGAGTATAGAAGCCCGGAGAAAAAAATAATAGCAATTATTGCAGAGATAACGATATAAAAATTAATTGGAATTTTTTTAGATAATATACTTGATATGAGACATCCAATACAGTAAAAAAGCCAAAATATTGTAATAGAATTTACAGAATCAATCATATTGAAACCTCGTTGATTTTGCAAAAATTGTGGGATGACGTAGGTTAATCCAGAGTACGAAATTAAATATAAAAAAATTGCTACTCCTACGAACACTACAGAAAGATTCCATCTAGAATATTTTGTTTGTTTTTCAATTTTTATTTCTTTTAATATTGGAAAAGAAACTCCTCTCAATAATATGATTAGAAAAATCCAAGCAATCAAAATGACTAAATAACACAAAATATAATTGTTATTAAAATTCATCATTTTAGAAGCCACGTATGGACTGATAAAAGTGCCTAAACTAAAGCAAAAATCATTAATATTCATCTCACGTGTTAAATCTGTATTTTTTAGAGAATTTACAAGAATATAGGTGGGTAAAGTTATTAATATACCGCAGCTTAACCCAAATAAAAATAGTATTAAAGTAACAAAAATATAATTGTGACAAAAATAGCCAGATATTAAAAAAATAATAAAAAAAAGAAATATTACTAAAATTTCGCTCTTTATAGAAATGAATTTTACTAGATATCCATTCAAAAATTGTGTAATGATAACTCCGAGTATAAAAGATGTTAATATATAACCCGATAGTTCTAAGCTTATATGGAGATTGATTGAAACAGTTGGAATAATTACGAATGGTAAAATATAAGCCATTCCATAAATAAGAGAAATCAGATATGCACACCAAATTAATCGCTTGTGACTGGATTTAATAGTTACTAAATTCATAGTTCTAAATCTCTTTTCTTCCTTAATTTCAAAATTCTTTAGTAGTCATTGTGTTGATAATCGAAATCGATAATAATTCATAATATGAGTTCCTAGACTCTGTTTCTTTTCTTGTTCAGATACATCTTTACTAGATGTCTTAAAGTCACTATTGTATTTAGGCCATTGAATTCTTACAGTTAAAGGTTCGGATTAGAGTATGCAATTTATTAGTGTTCACGTTACATTAAAATATCTATTGTATTACTCGAGTTGTGCGTTTTCACTACACAACGACACACAACTAAAAAAGAAAAAGTAGACAACTCCCTAAAATAGTGTAAAATAAGTTACCACACACACTTACACTAGGAGATGTCTACCATGAATATTGTAACTGAAACATC
>JAPLKR010000033.1 GCA_026387965.1 Fusobacteriota bacterium
AATGACAAGCGAAACTTTCATTCCTTGTATTTAAAAAACTGGCTATAAACATCTCTATTTGATTTGTATTTTCGTTAACTCTCTATTGAGGTTGAAAGAGGTCTATTATAAAATCTCTTTAGCAAAACTTCCTTCTGTAACATTTCCAAGTAGAAGTTCTTCAATTGTTGACGCAATATCTGCAAAAGTTTTTCTTGTTCCTAAATTGCAAGGTTTGATGTGCTTGCCGTATACTAAAACAGGAATATATTCTCTCGTATGATCAGTTCCTTTATATGTTGGGTCACAACCATGGTCCGCCGTAATAACCAAAATTTCATTTTCTTTTAAATTAGACATTATTTCTGGCATATAAGCATCAAACTCCTCTAAAGCTTCTTTATACCCTTGAGAATTTCTTCTATGACCAAAGTTCATATCAAAATCTACTAAGTTCGTAAATATTAACCCTTTTGTATCCTCTTTAAGCGCTGCAATTGTCTTTAAAATACCATCTTTATTATCTTTGTTCGTTCCTTTACTCTCTGTAATCCCTTGACCATTAAAAATATCGGCCGTTTTACCCACACCAACAACATCTAGTCCAGCCTCTTTAATGCGATCAAGCATTGACGCTTTTGGTGGATTAATTGAATAATCGTGTCTATTTGGTGTTCTTGCAAAACTTCCTTTTTTTCCTAAAAAAGGTCTTGCAATAACACGTGCCACAGGGTCGTATTGTAAGCATATTTCTAACGCTTTTTTGCTTGCTTTGTTTAGTTCATCTAATGGTATGTGCTCTTCATGTGCTGCAAGTTGAAATACTGGGTCAGCAGAAGTGTATACAATCCAAGCTCCTTTTTCTATTGCTTCATCACCAAAATCCTCTAAAACGGCTGTTCCAGAGTATGGCTTATTGCACAAAACTTTTCTTCCTGTTGCTTTTTCAAATGCCTCTATACACTCTTTAGAAAATCCATTAGGGTATGTTGCGAAAGGCTTTTCATTAATAATGCCCGCAATCTCCCAATGCCCAGTTGTTGTATCTTTTCCTTTAGAAGCTTCAGCTGCTTTTCCATACGCTCCAATGGGGGCTACTACTTTCGCCACACCTTGAATATCAACGATATTTCCAAGACCAAGTTTTTCCATATAAGGAACTCTAATTCCACCCGTTGCTTTTGCGAGATTTCCAACTGTATTTGATCCTACATCACCAAATTCAGCTGCATCGGGAAGCTCTCCTACACCCGCACTGTCTAAAACAATTATTGTTGCTCTTTCAATCTTACTCACGCTATCCTCCTAGTTTTTTCATATAGGTCAGAATATGACCAATTATAGCCCAAAATATGTCTGTGTTGTACTCTTTTTTTGTTTACAAGAAGCTATTCTACGCCCTCACTGTCTTAAAAATTATTGTCGCTCTTTCACTTTTACTCTTGCGAGTCTCCTAATATTTTCAAAAAATTCATAATTAAACCAGTAACGTTAAAAAAACCACATCTATATTATACACTTTTTTTGTATAAATGTAAATATAAATTAATTTATATTTACATTTATTTTATCTGTTGTTTTGTTATAATAGAGTTATTGGAGGTTAAATGAAAATCACAACTCTTACTATACCCTATATATGGGCGTGGATATATGTTGAGCTTATTTCTATATACTCAACGCACACCTGCCATCTTTACTTCAAAGATGAGTGTGTATCTATAACCCCTGACTTCGCAAAATTTTCTCTATCTCTTGAAGGAATATGTTTTATTCTTTTTAAAAAAAATATTTCTCTTCAAGAAATTAAGCTCATAAATAACGGTATTCAATTTGCAGATTGGAAATTTATTTTAGAGAAAAATAGTTTTTTTTTCGCACTGACTTCCATACAAGAACTTGAATTAAAACCCACTTTAGACTCTGATATCTACTATGCCTACTTACAGCTTGATAATTATGTAAAAACAGCTAATTTCAAACTTAATGGTGTTTATAAAGTTGCCGGTAATTCTTTAGAGACCATTAGAGAGTTAGATATCAATGATGTTATTGTCCTTTCTAAAAACTTCTCTAAAAAATATCGAGTACAAGGGGTCGCTCTCGTACAAATTTCAAATCTTAAAAGAAAAATCGAGATCGAGATCGAGCTCATCGAAGATATTCAAGCAGCTACTCCTACTGAAGCTCGATCTCAAGCAGAAAATATGATTGCTGAATTTGGAGAATTTATTCATTGGATATCCTTTAAATCTAAAAGTACAAAAATATATTAAAAGCAAGAGGCAAAATAATAAAATAGTTTTATTTCCCTCTTTATCTATTTTATTCATTCTGCTCTACTCTTTTTCTCTCTCTATCAACACTGAAAAAATTTCTCAAGGACCACAATATTTATCTACAAGTGGCTCAAGTCTCGCTAATATAACTCCTTTTTGCCTTGTGACATACTCCCACCACCTAAGAGGTGGGGGCTTCTTGGGAACTAACTGCTTCTAGTAGCCAGTTATATTTACCAAGCTCATCGGCTATGCCCTAGCCTGATTATGTATTAGTTGAGAGCTAATCTCAACGCTTCTTTTTGAATATTGAGTGCTGAATTGTGGTCTCTATCTAACTCAAGGCCACATTCACAACGGTATACTCTATCAGAGAGTTTCATTTCTCTAATAGCTCCACACTGGCTACACGTTTTAGTACTTGGAAACCACTTGTCTAACTTGATGAGCTGTTTACCTTGTTCAAGTAACTTGTAGTTGAGGAACGTCAAAAACATTCCCCAAGCATTATCGTGTACTTTCTTTCCAAACTTCAAAGCCTTGCTCATACCTTGCATATTCAAATCCTCTACTCCTACCATATCGTATATATCAACTAGTATTTTGCTAAGTTTGTGAAGAAAATCTTTACGTGCATTGGCTACACGTTCGTGGATTTTAGCCACAACTCGTTTTTGTTTGTACCAGTTGTTACTTCTTAACTTCATTCTGGATAGTTTTCTATACGCTTTTTTGAGCTTCTGTTCTGCTTGGTAGTAGAAGTAAGGGTAATTGGTTTTCTTGCCCATACTATCGACATACAAGCCATCCATTGCAAAGTCCAAGCCAATAGATGAGTTGATTGATTTTTGAACTATCTCCTTTTCATACTCAACAAGAAGTGATATTTCGTATTTTCCACTTGGAGTACGTGAAATTGTTACAGATTTTATGGTGCTATCTTGTGGTAATTCACGGTGTAGAATGACTTTGACATGCCCTATTTTAGGTAGTTTTATATAACCGTTTTCAATACGTACACTACCTTTTTGATTATTGGTAGTATACGTGGCTACAGGATTTTTCTTGGATTTGAATTTAGGGAATTTAGCATTCCCTCTAAAAAAGTTTTTGTAAGCACTTTCAAGATGTAGTTGTGCATTGGCTAAAGCTAAACTATCAACTTCTTTGAGAAACTCAAATTCAGTTTTATACTTAGCAGGTGTAGGATATTTCAGCTTTTTTAGTGCTTCTTTATCTTCTTTGAGAGTTTCATAATTCGCTTTTCTCACACCAAGCATTTTGTTATAGACAAGGCGAACACACCCAAATGTTTTTTCAAACATTTGAGCTTGAGATTTATTAGGTTTAAGCCTATACTTGAACGCTTTATTCATCTCTGCCACCCCCGTCTGATGATATTATATCAGAAAATTAGATGTATTTTGACTTTTTAGAAAAAAATATTTTCTGCTAACGCAGAAGCGTATTCATCCCACCACCTACGCTCTCACTTCGTGAGTAAGGAATGTTTAGAGGTGGGGGGGCCTTCTACGCTTGAAAATCTGTTAAAAGAGGAAACCTCAAAAGTTTCGCTTCCCTATTCACTCTATTTGGGAGATAATATATACAAACTCTTTTCACGTCAGAAAAACATATTAATAGAGTTTGCAAAAACATATCTATCCTCTCCAACAAAAAAGAAGCTTTACGCTACTGGGTATACAGATGGTTGTGTCACCATCTCAAATGAATATTTTATGTCTAAGAATCGTGCTTTCTCTGTATCTAATTTCTTAAAATCCTGTGGCGTTCCCAGTTATTCGATTGAAATAGCTTATTTTGGTTCTTCTATTCAAGCGAGATCTAATGCTACTAATAGTGGTCGTGCAAAGAACAGGCGTGTCGTTATTGCTTACAAAAAGCCATTCTCTCCTATCAAAACTACAAATATGCAACCTAGTAATAGTTACAATTTTATCAATATGAAGTAAACCCCACATCTTAATGATGTGGGGTTTTTTTACTTACCTTCGTTCATATAAAGACTCATTGATTGAATTCCAATTCGCCCAGGCCCTGTAAAGCGGTTCATCATAATATTGCTTGCAGCGAAAATCCCTGTAGAAATTTTTGTGATATTAGTTTGCATACCTACAGATAAATCCTTATAAAGCCATGCCCCCGGCTCAACATCTATCTGTTCCCCTATCTCCAGTTTTTTCTCAAATACATTCCCATATCCATGTAGCCACAAAATTCCTTCTTCACCAACACATCTGAATTTATCAATGAAAAAACCTGTGCCACCGAGTAGCATGTTTGATATTCCTTGTACGCGCTCAAAAGTATAATCAATATCCTCTGTGGCTGCTAAAAATTGATGTTCTCTTACATGAAGCTCTTCTCCGCATTTCATATGTATGGCGAAAATATGACCTGCTCCATCTCGACTAAAGGCAATTTCTCCTTCACCTTCTGCCTTTGTGACAAAAATTTGCATTCCTGCAAAAAGTCGCTTTAATGTTCCTTTCATCGGTAATATTCCAATGTTAATGCTCGTATCCTTCCAAAGCATAATGTGGTGTTCAAAGTAGACCCCTTTTTGCCCATCAAGCTGTATGGAAAGCACCGGAACAAGCTCTCCCCCTATTTGATACGATATATCTCCAAATTTTTCGCTTTCAACTAAACTTTTTAATAATTTTGGTTTCATTTAAATACCTCTTCTCTTTTATGTGAAAAACCCACAAATTTCTGTGGGTTTAGCTAAATTTATTGTTTTTCAAAATAACTAGCTGGTAAATACCCTCTTTCAACCGCTATTACTTTATAATTTTTACCAGTTTTGATCACTTCAGAGATAATTTCCGATACCTTTTCATACCCTAAATCATTGATTAAAACCGTTGCAGCAGTTGGACAATTTTGCATATATTTGTCACAATTTTCCTGAACTGCCTTGATATCTTTTATAACTTTATCAGCGAAATTTCTACATCCATCATTTAAAATTTCTAAACTCTCAAGAAGACAATCTGCTACTATCGGCTCATTTGCATTGAGTTCAAACTCTCCATTTGAACAACTTTCAGCAATAACCAAATCGTTTCCTTTAACTTTTAAGTGAATTTGCATAATAAACTCCGCTCCAACAGGATTGACCTTTTTAGGCATAATAGAAGAACCCGCTTGAAGTGGCGGAAGATCTATTTCATGTACCCCTGTATTTGGTCCTGAATTCATAAGTCTAAGATCGTTGGCTATTTTTCTTAGATTTAGAGCAAGCGTTCTTAAAATTCCTGAAAGGTGTGCATAATCATCTAAATTTTGAGTTCCATCAATTAAATCTACATTGGCAACAATATCAAAGCCTGTTATATCTGCAAGCTCTTTAATAACTTCTTTTCTATATATTTCTGTTGTTCCAACCCCTGTACCTATTGCTGTTCCTCCCATATTTACCACTAAGAAATCCTTTTTAACATCCCGTAGCCTGTTCAAATCTCGGTTAATAGCTCTGGCATAAGCTTTGAACTCCTCTCCAAGTGTTAACGGCACAGCATCTTCAAGTTGTGTTCTTCCCATTTTGTAAATTTCTTTAAACTCTGATGCTTTGTGGTCTAATGTATCTCGTAAATGTTTAATGGATTTTTCTGTCTCGCGAATCAAAGCATAAATAGCTATTTTAAAAGCAGTTGGATAACTATCATTGGTAGATTGGCTCATATTTACATCTTCTAATGGACAAAGGTGTTTATATTCGCCTTTTTTGTATCCTATATGCTCTAAAGCCACATTTGCAATAACTTCATTAGCATTCATATTCGTAGAAGTTCCTGCGCCACCTTGAAGTCCCGGAAGTTTAAATTGGCTATTGTATTTTCCTTTTCCCACTACTCCACACGCAAATACAATGGCATCAAGCTTATCTTGCGTTAACTTTCCTGATTTAAAGTTGGCAAGTGCTGCTGCGTGCTTTACTTGAGCAAAAGATTTTATCAGACGTTTGTTCATCAATTTATAATTGATTTTAAAATTATCAAGCGCTCTTGCTGTGTGTACCCCATAGTAAGCGTTTTCTGGAATTTGATACTCCCCTAACATGTCTTTTTCAATTCTAAAATTTGGCATTACTCCTCCTGTTTTTTTAATTTCTATAAATTCTTTTTAATTTATTATAACATAAAACCCTTTTTATTTTAACCGATTATTTAAGAAAATTTCACATTTTTTCAGTATATATATAAAGCCCTATCATTTAAGATAGGGCTTTTTTTATTTAAGCGTTACACCTGAAGCTTTTATTTTGTCCCAGTTTCCTTTTACCGCATAAACTTTTACTACTCCAGCTTTACAAAACAGATAAGCGCCATGCTTCGTTGTATTTGTTTTGTCTGCAAATACAATAAACGTTTTTCTTTCATCTAGTGTTTCAAGTGTTTTTTTAAATTCTCCACCATAAACATTTAAATTTCTTGATTTAAATACTTTTTCTTTTGCAAACAGTGTTGGGCTTCTCAGATCTATAATTTCGGTGTTTTTATCAAGTGAGTTGTACATTGATTTAAATTCACTTGGCGTAATCAACTTATATCCAGCTTTTTTATGTTTCCAAAAATCTCTTGCCAAGATAACGGCTAATACTATAATAATTATATCCATTACGATACTTAATATATTAATATGACTCATTTTATCCCTCTCTTAACGCTGCATTAAAGCGTTTGTTTAGTTTTGTAATAAGATTTTGCATTATTTCATTTACTTCTAAATCCGTTAAGGTTCTTTCAATTGAGCTAAAGAGCATGTTGAAAGCAACAGATTTCAGGTTATTTGCTATTCTTTCACCCTGATATACATCAAACAACTCTACTTTTTTTACAAAACTAGAGATCTTTTCCGCTTCTTTTAGCATATCGGCTACCAATACTTCTCGATCTACTAAAAGAGCCAAATCTCTCTCTACTGATGGATATTTTGATATCTCTTCGACTACAGTTTTCTTTTTGCCGTACTTATATAGTTTTTCTACTGAAATTTCTGCAACATATATAGGGTCTTCAATATCAAAATTTTCCAAAACTTCAGGGTGAATTTGTCCAAATGTTCCAAGACAATCTTTTCCTATCATAATATCAGCACTTACTCCTGGATGCACATGTGCACTACTTGAACGTACTAGCTGATAATTTACACCTCGTGAGTTCAATATTTCTTCCACAATTCCTTTTAAATCAAAGAAATCATAAGCAATTTCAGAGCTCCAAATTGATTTAGCTTTATTCCCACACAATACAATTCCGGCCATCAAACTCTCTTGATTTTGTTCACTAACACGCTCAAAAACTTTACTCACTTCGAAAAGACGTACCTCTTTTACTCCTCTTTTAAGGTTTTCACTTCCATTTTTTATTAAACTAAAAAGAAGTGTCGGACGCATCAACACCATATCATCACTGAGTGGATTTAAAATATGGATTTTTTTATCTTCATCAATTTCATAACTGATTTTTTCTAAAGCATTTTTGGGAATAAAACTAAAATTAATCGCCTCACAAACCCCTAAAGAAACTAGAAGTTCTCTCATTTCATAGCTTTTTTTAACTACCTCACCCATAACGCCTTGTTTTAACGCCTCAATTGGGTTTGTCGTTACAATATTGTTATAGCCAAAATATCTTGCAACCTCTTCATATAGGTCAGGTTCTTGCGTAACATCCAGCCTGTAACTAGGAACATGTACTTTAAAACTTTTAGGCGTCACTCGCTCTACAACAAAATTGAGTTTTGTAAGAATATGAACTACTTTATGTTCGTCAATTTCCATTCCGATATTTTTACTGAGTCTCTTTAAATGTAGAGGAATGATTTTTTTCTCATATTTTAAAGTGTTGTGTTCACTAATTTCGCAAAAGTGTCCGCCGGACACTTTTGCTATTAATTCAACTGCTCTTTTCAAAACATACTCAATATTAGTAGCATCGACACCTCTTTCAAATCGGTATGACGCATCTGAAGAAAGTGCAAGCGCTTTAGCCGATTGTCTAATCATGTCAGAGTTAAAACTTGCTATCTCAATAACAATTTCTTTTGTATCTGAATCAATTTCAGCGTTTGCTCCACCCATAATTCCTGCAATTGCAACAGCTTTTTTATCATCTGAAATTACAATGGTATTATTAGGTAATGTTCTCTCTTTTTCATCTAGTGTTATAATTGTTTCACCAGGAAAAGAAGCTCTTACATAAATTTGATTTCCTTCTAATTTGCTTTTGTCAAAAGCGTGAATAGGTTGTCCTGTTTCAAACAAAATGAAATTCGTCACATCTACAATGTTATTGATACTTCTAACACCCATAGTTAAAAGAGCTTTTTTTAACCAGTTTGGTGATTCTGTAACCTTCACATTTTCGACTACACATCCTACATATCGTTGACATATATTGTTCTCGGCTACCGAAACAGTTAAATTGCCTTTAGAGGATACTATGTGTTTTACTTCAGGTAACACAAATGGAAGCTCATAGTATGCAGCCAACTCTTTCGCTATTCCAAAATATGATAAACAATCCCCTCTATTTGGAGTAATTTCAAGATGTAAAATAATATCGTCAAGCTCAAAATGATTAGTAATGTCGTTTCCGACTGTAGCCGAGCTTTCTAATATTAAAATTCCTTCGTGCTCCTCAGAAATCCCAAGTTCTTTACCTGAGCACATCATTCCACAAGACTCTATACCTCTAATTTTACTCTTTTTAATTGCAAAATCTCTTCCTGTAAAAAAGAAATCTTTACACTAGTCGTAAAAGAGAAGAAGGCCTAATTCTGTTATAATCCTTCTATATGATTACTCACCTCAAGATAATTGGTATTTGTGGAAGTCTTCGAAAGGAATCCTTCAACAGAAAAGCACTTCTCATAGCAAAAAAATACTTTCCTCAAGAAATTGAATTTGAAATTATCGAGATTAGAGATCTTCCGCTTTTTAATCAAGATTTAGAACTAGATCCACCAAAAAGCGTAATCGAATTTCGAGATAAGATTAAAAATGCGCAGGG
>JAPLKR010000072.1 GCA_026387965.1 Fusobacteriota bacterium
AGGGAGTTAGAGATTAAACTTGCTGACTACATTCATTGGTATAATAATATTAGAATTCATGGTTCTCTGAACTATCTCACCCCTAAATTGTTCAGAAAAAGTAGTCTTATAAAAATTGTCTGAAAAAGGGTTGCCAATCCATATTGTTTCAATAAAAATAAAAAACTAATAGAAAAACAAAGGAATAGTAAGTCATAATCAGTTGTTACTTATATTCAATTTATTTATATGGTATAATATTGAAAAATTGTATGGAGGATTTATGAAAAAAATATTAATTATAATAGTTATCATGACAACATCGGCGGTTTTATTTGCAATAAAACCTATTCAAGCAAATTATCCTCATTGGGATTTAAACAGTAAAAGCCAGTATGCTCAAGCTGAAAAAATTGAAACATTAATTGATAATTCAAAGACACTATCCTATCCTATTGCGATATTTGATTGGGATGGAACACTTTCAGATGAGATCCTCCCTAATTTCCAAATAACACCGGGAGAAGTAGGCGAGGCTGCTTATGCACTTTCAGGTCAAGCGGATTTTTTCACATGGAGTGCTCAAAATTATTCAACAGTAAAAGGAGTAGTTTTCCCGACATGGAGAGATACAACAGTTGATGTAGTGAGTGGAAGTTCAAATGTGTCTTGGCAACAAGGGGTGTATAATATGACACAAATGTTAGAAGGACACACCAATGTTATGACGGATGGGTATGAAAATTTTGTGTTAAATTCGATGGTATTTGTATCGGGTATGGATGTAAATACATACAATCAACTTATTTCAAATTTTGCTAATACGGCGGAATTTTCATCATCTAATACTATGTTTTTGAGACAGTTAGATGTCCTACAAAGGCTCAAAAATTCCGGAATTCATTGCTTTATCGTTACTGGTTCAAGTCCATATTTTGTAGCAGAGTTACTAAGTATAATTGAGAAAAACCCTGCGCTTTCATATGGTAAAGTACCTTATAATTTTCATTCTGGGGATAATATGACGATTGTTCCAAATGATATTTCAAAATCATTTGTTATTGGGAATGGATCAGTAGTGGTAAATAAGTCAGGAAAAGAGATATTTACTAATCGTTATAATAATTTTTGGACTCAGTCAGATAGTGGTAGTTCAGCTTTTTACATTGTAGATGGGTATGGAAAACAAATAGTTGCACAAAATATTGAGAAAGTACATAATGGTAAACTTGTTTTTGTAGCAGGGAACAGCAATGGAGATTATTTCGATATGAGCTATATGCTTTCAAGCACACCATTTGGGTTAGGTATGGTGGTAAATGCGCGGGGGGATAAGTTGGTAAAATTAGTAAACGCCAATGGAAATCGTATACTAAATACCCTTGCTCCGGTATTAACACTGAACACGCCTTCGAATTCGATTGTTCTAAACCAAGGTGATTCTTTTGTTCTTCAAGCATGGACTGAGCCTGTAATTTCAGCTCCAGGTTCATCCATAAGCAGTGGCGCTTTGGTATTTAGTTCAAGTAGTCCATCTGTGAGTATTACGCAAACAGGAATCATTACGGCGGTTGCTAAGGGAAATGCATCTATTCATGTTGAATTTAATTATTTAAATGAATTTGGTACAGTGGAACAGCTAAAGAAGACATTTAATATAATCGTTAAATAAATAAAAGGCTCTTGCAACTAACTGCAAGAGCTTTTTTATTTTAATGCTGTATTGATGGGGTTATTAAAATGAAATTATTTCGTGTTTAACATATATTTATACGACACATTAAATAATAGTGTATTGTTTTTAAAGGGTGGTTTTCGGTTTTGTTAGTGAATTTCCTAAAATCAAACCCATTGCAATGGTGGCAGCCACTACAAACATGTGAGTAAATTGCTGTTGCCCAAGTACTGTATTTCCAGAGGTGTAAGAGACAAATCCTCTAAATCCAATGCTACCAGAGACTAAAAGGACAATGGCTGGCAGTAGAACGATAGACGCGGCACGATGCGTTTTACTAGACCATATATTGGCAAATATAACAGCAAAAACTGTTCCTAGAAAGTTACCTAAATCAATGTTACCCATATGAATACCAAGAATGATTCCACAACACGTAATTAAACACCCAATAATTGCCCATATAAAGTCTTTAGGTGAGGTTTGGAAGATGATACAAAGGCCAACAACCAACACCATAATAGAAGGCCAAATAAAGATAAGAGGGATGTGTCCTTCTGCTGTTTGATGTACAGGAAATATTGAGTAGACCATTGAGATGCCGACCCATGCACCACAAAATAGTAGGACAAGATAAAATACCCCATTAACGATATTGGTCAGCCCAGATACAACATATTTATAGGTCAGTTCTATGACCCCATTACTAATAGTAAATCCTGGAATAAGATAGATGATTGCTGAAAGTGTAATTAAATATACTTGTAAACTAGGGAGTATAATGCTACACAGTGCAGCAATAGTTCCAGCTACAAAAGCTGAGAGTACAGTGGTGGAGAGTTCAAAGCGTTCGCTAAAGTGTGCGGAAGTTTCTACAATTAAAAAGACTACGACACTTAAAATTGCAGATAAAATGATATCATAAATACTACACTGTAGGTAGCCCGCATACCCTGCGCCTGCGATAGCGTAGCCAAAAGCTACAAGATACTTATTAAATGGAGGCTTTAATTTGTCGATTTTCTCAAGCATTTCGATAGCAATGTTAAGTGAAACAGTTCCTTTTATCACTTTTGCAACAAGTGTATCGAGCTTTGCCATCTTAGCTAAATTAAACCCAGGCCCTGAAAATGTGACTAAATGAGTCTTATGCCAGAGTTCTTGTTCTTCTTTAAAAGTAAAGGAAATCTCTGTTGGTGTTGACTTGAATATTCCGCTGTAACCTAACGTTTTAATGACCTGAGCGAGAAATGTGTCAAGACTTTTAGATTGTGTTCCATACTGGTGGGCTAGTGTTCCAAGTCGAATGACAAATTTACATGCCTTTTCAAATTTTTCTTTTTCACTTAATTGTTGGTTATTTTTGTCCATTATTTTCTCCTTGTGAAAAGAAATTTGTCTTCATAATGAGCGAAGGGGAGAGTGCATTTAGAAATTGCTTGCCATAATGTTTTGTGAGTATGCGCTTGTCTAAAACAGTGATATATCCACTATCTTCTTTGCTTCGAATAAGCCGTCCAATGCCTTGTTTGAATTTAATGACGGCTTCAGGTACTTGAAACTCCATAAATGGGTTTTGTCCACTCTTTTGCATTGTCTCAATGATAGCCTCTGTGACAGGATCAGAAGGGACAGTAAAAGGGAGTTTAACTAAAATAACACTGGAAAGCTTCTCTCCTTGTACATCAATGCCTTCCCAAAAACTATCGGTAGCAAAAAGTACGGGACGATAGGCCACTTTATATTGTTCAATAAGTTGGTGTCTTGGCATTTCTCCTTGAATGAAGAGGGTATACTCTTTTTCTAATACTTCTTTTAATCGATAATATACTTGATTCATTCCACTATAGGAAGTGAAAAGTATAAATGCATTTCCATTAGTAAGTTCTAGTACATGGGGAATAACCTTGGCTATTTCTGTATTGAATTCCCGCGCTTGTGGCTCAGGAAGGATTTTTGAAACGATAATTCTTCGATTTTGTTTATAATCAAATGGGGAAGCAATAATGGATTCATGCCCAACTTTTGTAATGCCAATCCGACTTTTGAAAAAATCAAAACTGCCATTGACCGCTAAAGTTGCTGACGTGAAGACAATCTTATTCAAGGGTTCAAATAAGTGCTCACTTAAGACTTTCCCAACATGAATAGGAGTTGCTCCAAGCTTAACATTTGAGTATTTTTCGCTACTCTCTATCCAAAAAACCATGTCAGGATTTTCAAGTTTATTAAACTGTCTACAAGCATCTTGAATCTCGCTTAGCCTCGATACGAACCTCTCAAAATCAAATATAATTCCAGTAGAGTCGGTTAGATTTGCATCCTCATCTTTAACAATAACTAAAAGTTCTTGCAAAGATTTATAGTAGTTTTTAAAACTCTTTTGAAAATTTGGAAGTAGAGTATGAAACAGAGTATAAAGCTTTTCGTTACTAAGAATTTCTGCAGTTAAACGTACTTTGTTTCCGAGTATTTCAACAGGAATATTTTCAACAGAAAATAAATTTTGTGAGTGCTCAAAAAGGACTAAGTGTTTTGGATACACCTCAGAATCAAAATGCTCTGAAAACTTTTTAAAAAGCTGAATGTTTTTCTGTGCAAGCATCTCATTGATTTTTAAAATAAGGGAAAAACTGCTTTTACTCTTATGAAGTGGATAAATTTTTCCAAGCATTTTTTGCATCGAGTATTTTGAAATTTCAGTTCCAAAATAATCACGAGCTGTTTTTTCAACGTTGTGTGCTTCATCAATGATAAGCACTTCATAATTAGGGAGTATGGCATAATCTGTTAAAAATCCGGTCTCTTTTCGAATCGAGAGGTCAGCAAAAAAAAGGTGGTGATTGACAATAAGAAGATCGGCAGTTAGAATCTCTTTTCTTGCATTTTGAAAAAAGCAGCGCTCGAAATACCCACATTTAGTTCCATTGCATAGGTCTGGCTCACACTGAATATTCTCCCAAACTGAGTAGTCCGGGATAAAAGAAAGCTCTTGTTTATCCCCCTTAACAGTGGTGATAGCCCATGTTCTAATTTCTGAGAATTGATTTTTTTGCTCTAAAGTAAACGATTCTATCTCTCCTGGGGTTAAGTTGTAAAAACGTCGAAAGCAGAGATAGTTTGCACGCCCTTTTACCAACTCATATTTGAAGTTTTTACCCAATATTTTTTTAGCAAGGGGCACATCTTTATGAAGCAATTGTTCTTGTAAATTAATGGTATTAGTAGAAATGACTACTTTTTTTTTATTTTGTAAAGCGTAACTTAAAGAGGGGATAAGATAGGCTAATGTTTTACCAGTTCCTGTTCCCGCTTCGATGATACACTTACTATTTTCATTCAAACATTCTTGAACTATTTTTGCCATTGCAAGTTGCTCTGCTCGAGGCTCGAAATTTGGAAAATTTTCTAAAATCTTAGAATTGATCCCAAAAAAATCCTCTACATCTTGTGGGGGCACACTTTTTTTGATGGGAACAATTACGTAGATGTTCTCAACAGTATTGTCTATAATGTAGCTTCCACATCCCATATTGCCGACAAATGAAGAGAGCGCGATATCAGGCATAGAGGGAGTTAAATTCCCACTTGGATGGTTATGTATAACTACTTCACCTGCACGCAAATTTGAGATAATAGCTGGTACACTATATTCGTTACCATTGGCTAAAAGTTCAACGTCTTGCACTCTTCCTAAGGTGTCAAGTAGGCCACGAAGAAAGGTCTCATTTCCATTGACTTCTTTAATATATGCAAGGATTTTATCTGTAACTTCTGGCAGTATATAATCAACGATATTCATTCTACCTCATTTAAATCATTTTACTCTATTATACCACGTTTTATGAGGTTGTGAAAAGTATGGATAAGTGTGATAAGTGATATTTTTTTCATTTGACATACCTTTAAACTTTGATATACTGTATCTATAGTTCATCTAAAGAGTAAGTGTATAAAAAATTATCAAAATTAATTTTTAGGGGGTATTATGAAAAAGGCTTTTGCAGTGGTCGCTCATCCTGATGATATTGAGATTATGATGGCTGGAACACTTCTTTTACTTAAAAAAAGTGGGTATGAAATTCATTATATGACACTTTCAGATGGTGATTGTGGATCGAAAATTTACACTTCGCTTGAGTGTGGTAGGACAAGAACACTTGAAGCTATTCATGCAGCGGAAAAGTTAGGGGCGAGTTTTCATCCAAGTATCACGCATGATATGGAAATTTTTTATACATCAGAGATGATTAGAAAAGTGATGGGGGTTATACGGCAAATAAATCCTGATATTATACTCACACATGCACTTGAGGAGTATATGTTTGACCATTCAATTTGTGCACAAATTGTTATTAGTGCGACTTTTGCAAAGGGGGCACCAAATTATACGTCTATACCTTGTGTAGATTCAGTGCAAAAAGATTGCCGTATTTATCACTCTGTTCCTTATGGGCTTATGGATATGTATGGAAGAAAAATTACACCCGTCTTTATTGTTAATATCGAGAGTGTCATGGAAGATAAATCAAAAGTTTTAGAGTGTCATATCAGTCAACGCGAGTGGCTTAAAGCATCACAAGGCCATGATGATTTTGTAGAATCAATGCAACAGATGTGTAATAAAATTGCAAAATATAGTGTTGAAACCAACTATGCCGAAGGGTGGATAAGGCACTCTTATTTAGGATTTTGTCCAGAAGATTTTGACCCGATAAGAGATATTCAAGACTCGATTGTGGAGGTGAAATATGAGTAGAAACAAATATATTTACACCATCATATTAATCTCAGCATTAGTCGTGTAAGGTATCGATATGACATCGGAATTATTTCTGCTGCCTTTTTGATTTTATCAAAACACTTTGCTATGACACCAACGTTGATGGGGATTATTGGATCGGCAGTTCTAGCAGGAGGCTCTTTTACAATTCTTGTTGCAGATCCAATTGCAAACTATTTGGAAGAAAAAAATGGTTATACTGGCCACGATAATTTTTTTGGTTGGTGTATTAGTATTGACTTTTGCCAATACTTTTATGGATTTTTTTTTGGGGCGACTGATTCAAGGGGCAGGAGTTGGAATAGTGACAAACGATATCCCTCTCTATCTTGTAGAAATTCCCCCAAGTAGTATATGTGGGAGAGGAATGACCATCTTTCAGCTTCTTCTAGGCGTGGGGAGTTTGGAGCGAACCTTATTGGAATGTATTTTATACGTGGAGAGGAATGGCACTCTATGTTTTTTCAGCAATTTTGGCGATAGCGCTATTAATCTCTATTTTCATCTTTTAAGAGCCCCCACGTTGGTTAATGAAAAAAAGTTATAAAGAGCGTGCACTAAGTGTTTTAGAGAAAGTTTTTGAGCGCTCAGTAGCTGTATTAGACCACTTTCAAAACTGTGAAAATCTTGATAAAATAGAATAATGAATAGAAAAGAACATATCGAAATATTAGAACCTACAGCATTTAAAAGACTCGTAGGCATAAAAAGAAGCACATATAACAAAGCGTACAAAATATTAGAAGTCAAACAAGCGATGGTACTGAAAAATGGAAAAGGTGGGCGACCACCAAAGCTAACAATAACAGACAAACTTCTAATAACTCTAACCTATTTAAGAGAATACAGAACGTTATTACACATAGCATTTGAATATGGAGTGAGTGAAGCGACGACAAGTAGAATAGTCAAAGAAGTTGAAGATATCCTTGTGAAACATACAGATTTTAGACTTCCTGGCAAGAAAGTTTTGAGTGAAACTTCTTACGAATTTGTAGTAATTGATGCAACAGAAATAGAAATCGACCGTCCAAAAAAAAACAAAACGAGTACTCCTCAGGCAAGAAAAAAGAACACACCATAAAAGCTCAAATAACAATCAGCTCAAAGAAACAAATAATATGTACAAGCATTTGTGAGGGCAAACATCATGACTTTCAACTATTTAAAGCTTCGAGATTACCGATAAAGAATGAAACAACAGTCTATGTAGACAGCGGTTATCAAGGGATTCAGAAGATACACAGTAAAAGTAATTTACCGAAGAAACGTTCTAAAAACAATCCTCTATCTGATAATGATAAGAGAGACAATCGTTTAAATGCAAGTGTTAGAATCATTGTTGAACACATCAATGCTAAACTTAAGGTGTTCAAGATTTTAGGAACTCAATATCGTAATAGAAGAGCTTGATTACTTAAAAGGCTCAATTTGATTTGTGCTTTTGTTAACATCGATATGAGGTTTTGAAAGAGGTCTATTATAATTTAATGAGTTAAAAGAGAGTATTGCAAATATGACTGGGGTTACCAATGAATACTCTTCGAAATTACTTTCACTATAAATAGAGACAGCTTATAAAATTAAATTCTAGGCTGTTTTTTATACTATAACCGTTGAAAAATCAGTATAAAAAACCAAACATGGTTTGTAATTTTTTTGCTTACGTACATTTTTCTTTTCGGTATAATCTACAGATACATTCAAGCTATCTTTGGCTTTAGAAAAATATTTACATCTTTTTGCAGCACGCAGTATTGCTTCATTAGAAAAAGATTGACCGTCAGTGCTTGATAAAATAACGTGAGCACTGGGAACATTTTGAACGTGAAACCATAAATCCAGTTTTCTTGCGAGTTGAAAGGTTACCTTTTCATTAGCAAGGTTGTTTTTACCGATGTAAATCATACAATTTTCATACGGTTCACTTATTACTGATACGGTATGTTCTTTAGTTTTTTTCCCTTTTGCTTTCTGCACTGCGACAAGACCAAGTGTTTGTAACTCTTTTTGGATATCTTGTAGCTCGCATAAATTAGAAACCATTTCAATGGACAGTGAGATACTCTCTAAATGCTCAATATTTTGAAATATCTCTTGAAGTCGACTATTTAGCGATATAATAGCTCGGTTCTTTTTATTGTATATTTTATAGTATTTTTCAATATTTCTTTGAATAGTGTGTTTAGTATCAAGTTGAATATCGATATCTTTATTTTGATAGAAATCATAGAGCGTGACTTGTGATGAATAGGATTTAAGTTGATACACATTGGCAGCTAAGATATCAGCTATTTCTTTATCACGATCTAAATTTTGCAAGTTTTGTAAATCTTTCTCAATGTTAGTGACAATTTTATGCTGTTTTTTGATAAGTGTACGAATGAGTTTTGTATAATTTTGGCGGCTTTGTTCCACACTGTCCTCATTTTGAATGGTTGAAAAATAGATATCAAAAAGGTTTTCAATCTCATACTCGCTATTTTCTTCTTGGCTAAAAGGATAGAGAGAGGCGAATTTTTTTTCTCTTGAAAAATATCCCACTAGAGGAGAGTTTATATAGTTTTGAAAAGTTTCAAAGCTATTACAGTGTAGGGCACCAATTTTGCCGATGCCTTCAATGGTGGAAATAATGCTTCCCTCTTTTGAAAAGTTGTTAAATTGTGATGAAGTGACATCAAATGGGGAAAGCTTTCCTCCGCGTTTTGGGTAGGTGTATTTGAAATTACTCAGAAGAACCCTATCATTTTGCTCTTCAAAAGATGTGGATTTAAAGAGTGCAATGATCTTTCTCTCTTCATTTAAGAGAACCAGGTTGGGGTTTTTTGAAATCATTTCAAAATGTAGATGAAATTTCTCAACGACACCAACAACATTGAGTCGTGTAAGGGAAAACTCTAAAATTCTATCAAAATGGTACTGCGATACAGAGTCAACGATAGCGCCAGTCAACTGTTTTTTTAAATTCAGTAAAAAAGCAGTCTCGATTTTAAGTGCAGATTTAGCCTCCTTGAGGTAGAGAATGGGAAACTCAGGGGAGAGTGATATGTGGAGGTTGACATTTTTAAAAGTAATAAAAAAGTTTCTCAAATCATACTGAGTGATTTGAGAAATTTTTCTGTCTTTTAATTTATCATTTAAAAATCGTGTATATTTGGAAAGTAGAATACCATCTAGGTAGAACATTTTAGCTCCTTTTGGAATCGTTTTAAGACGAGTATTGAGTCACATACGCCCATGGGCAGTGTCATTTTAATCTCATGAAGTAAAAGGGTAACTTCTATCGGCGTAATTGAAACGATTTTAATGCTATCATGCTGATGTAGTGCGGAGATATCTGGACTAACTTCACTGATAATGTATTCCTGATTTTCTTCGGATTGAGAGAGTTTAATTGGTTCGAATTCACGATTAATTTCTTTTATGCCCCCAAGAATTTTAAGCATGGTAAGTTCGAAAGATTCAAGTTCACTCTCGCTGATAGGATCAAGAATAGCTTCAAAAATATTTTTATGAAACTCAAGATGAAATTTCAAGGCATTTAGTCCTATTTGGGTGAGAGATACTAATACTTTTCTCTTATCAAAATTATCTTTTTTTCTATCAATAAACTCCTTTTTTAGAAGTTTATTGACAGCAGTTGTAGCGGTACCCATGGTGATTTTAAGCCGACTAGCCAGTTGAAACATGGTGAGTTCACTTTCAGATATTGCTTCAAGGGTATGAAACTCTGTAATGGTAAGATTAGGATAGGTCAGTTGAAAAAACTGCTTTTCTAATTTATAAAAAGTTGAGAAAAATTGCTCTAAAAGCTCATTTGTATAGGAAAATTCACTCATAGAGCGAGTCCCACACGGATGAGTTTTTGAATTTGTTCTTCAAAATTCCCTTGAAAAACGAAAGAGCCAGCTACTAAAACGTTTGCTCCAGCCTCCATGACAATTTTTGCAGTTTGTTCATTGATACCCCCATCGACTTGTATCAAAATATTAGGATTTAGTTTTTTAACCTCTCTGATTTTATCCACAACCGTCGGAATAAATGACTGCCCACCAAATCCAGGATTAACAGACATAATTAAGACCATGTCCACATCTTGGATCACCCATTTTATCATCTCTACAGGTGTGGACGGGTTTAACGCAACACCAGCTTTTATCCCATGATTTTTAATTTGGGCAATCAATTTGTGAAGATGGGAAGCAACTTCAGCGTGAATGGTGATGATATCGCACCCCACTGCTGCAAAACTATCAATATGCGCCTCGGGATTACTCACCATTAAATGTGCATCGAAAATTTTTTTTGATTTACCACGAATGGATTTAATAAATTGAGGACCGAATGTAATAGGGGGGACGAAATGCCCATCCATCACATCGAGATGAATAAACTCAGCACTGCTTTTCTCTAATTTTTCAATCTCTTCGCTCATATTGGAAAAGTCTGCAGAGAGGACTGAGGGTGCAATTATAGGTTTCATAGTTATCTCCTTTTTTGAAAAATACTGCTGTAGATGGTAAGGTAAAAGTCATAAATAGGTTGAAGTGTTGGGTGTTCTTCCACGCTTTTTTTGAAGAAACAGTGAGGTTCATTGGTATGGGTACAATTGTTGTATTTACACTTTCCGAAGAACGTTTCTAAAAATGGCATTCCAGAAAGAAGTTGGAATACATCTGTTATTTCGGGAAGATTCAGCGATAAAAATCCAGGTGTGTCACAAATATAGGTCTTTTCATCTAATGCCATAAGTGTTGAGAGGGTGGTGGTGTGCTTACCCCGTTTCAACCTTCCGCTAATAACACCCGTGGCTGCTTCTCGCTGGGTTTGGAGTCTATTTATGAGTGTGGATTTTCCCACGCCAGAAGGACCTGCAGTAGTAGATACGGAATTTGAGATAAACTCTTTTAATAATGAAAGCTCTTCAGAGCTTCCACTATTGTGAAGAAAGATCGCAGGCACTTCAATTTGGGTTAAAAATTGTACTTTTGTTGTAAGAGTTTTACGTTCACTTGCTGTTAATAAGTCACATTTGGTAATAACTATAATCGGGAGCGCAGAGTTGTAGTATGTTTGAAATAGAAGTTTATAAAGCGTGTCAAGTGCAAGATCAGGTTCTTTAGCTGATAAAACGATTAATACTTTGTCAACATTCGCTATTAAAGGGCGCAAAAAGAGA
This sequence comes from Fusobacteriota bacterium, assembly GCA_026387965.1. Taxonomy (GTDB): domain Bacteria; phylum Fusobacteriota; class Fusobacteriia; order JAPLKR01; family JAPLKR01; genus JAPLKR01. The sequence continues at coordinate 11,617 of JAPLKR010000072.1, forward strand.
TTTTTCCTAGGAAAAATCTCTTGAATGGTACCCTCTATTTCATTTATTCGAACACTATCTCCAGGGACGCAATTAAGTCTGTCATTGGCTCTTTTTAAACTCCCAATGAGCTTAACTTGTTGTTGTGTTTTGGTATCTTCAGAAAGGACAGTATAAAATCCTTGCGTTTTTTCCATGACTTTGCCTAAAATAGTGGCCTCCTTATAGTGTGCAAAATTATTGCGCGATTGTAAGATTAATGGATGTTCCGGCAGACACTGAAGCATTGGCACTTGGAGAACTGCTAACTACACTATTTGAAACGGCGCCATTTCCATCGGTAGTAGATGTAGTTCCAACAAGTAAATTTGCACTGGTAATGGCGGATTTTGCATCTGTGATATCCATTCCTATTAAATTAGGTACAGTAACAGTTTGCGTAGTAGAACCAGAACTCACAAGCAGTGTCACAACATTGCTCATAGAAGATACAGAACCACTTGGTGGGTCCATAGCGATAACTTGATTATTAGCAATAGTAGGGCTATCAAAATAGATAATACTTACAGTATAGCCACCAGAGTTAAGTGTTTGCTGGGCTACCTGATAATTTTCTCCAACAATATTAGGAATAGATTGTATTGATTGATTTCCAGAAATAAATACTTGAATAATACGTCCTTGTTTAACGAGTGTAAAGGGATCTGGGTCTTGTGCCGCAATAGTTCCATCAGGATAACTTGAATTTACATTTCCGACGACAGTATAACTGACATGATATTTACTCAGTAAATTTTGTGCTTGATGCGGTGTTAACCCTTCTAGAGGTGGGCTGACAGAGTAAAAAAGATTAAAAAAGAAAATAAGAAAAATTTTGTGAATAAAATAAAGAACTGCTAATATTAAAACAATTTGCGCAATAGTGCCTTTTGATATTTTACTTTTGCGTTTCATAAATACTCCTAATTTTTGACTAGTATATAGTTTCATAGTATCATAAAAAGTCACAAATATCAATGATACTAAGCGAGAGAAATGCGATATTAAAATTATAAACCCCCTCAGGAACTACTGAGAGGGGCTATGATTAAGTGTAGTATTATTTATGAAAAAGTTCTTCGTAGTCTTTGATCGAAGCTGCAATAACCTCAAAGGCTTCAGTTTTTCCATATACTTTCAATATTTCACATGAGTGCGTTTCATTTCCAGGAACATTTTTATAAGTTAAAAAATAGTGGCGTAGTCTATCAATAATATGTTTTGGAATATCATAAATATCATTCCAATTTGAATAAAGAGCATCATTTTGAAGAACAGCTATAATTTTATCGTCAATCTCTCCATTATCAATCATTCGAAGTCCGCCAATAACTTTAGCCGTAACTAAGATATCTCCATGACTAATGTTTTTTTCTGTTAGGACCAAAATATCGAGAGGGTCACCATCACCGACAATATTTTTTCTGCCTGAATGCTCCATACAATAGTTTGCGGTGTGTGTACCTGAATAGGTTCTTGGAACAAGCCCATACATAGCTGGGCACACATTAGAATAAAGTTGCGGTCGATCGATTTTAAGTACACCAGAGTCCTTGTCGAGTTCATATTTAACTGTGTCAGAAGTGACAAGCTCAATGTACGCTGTGATGTATTCAGGTGCTTTCTCTCCAATTTCCACACCATGCCATGGGTGAGCACGATGATGAAAATGCTCTTGCTTATTATTTTCCATAAATTACCACACTTTCTATTTTATATTTTGGACTTTTTTGGTATACTAGTATTATATAGGTTTTTTAAATGAAAATCAATTAACTTTTGGAGGTCAAATGGACTTTCTTTTTTTAGAAATAGTATATAATGCAACAACACCTTATGCACAAGATAAAATTTGCGAGTTACTTGAAGCGTATGAAATATTTGATTTTGAGTTAAAAGAGCCCATGAGTAGAAATCCGTTGGACTATTATGCGAATAATTTAGAAATATCTCCTGATTACTTTGCTGTAAAGATATATTTAGAGGAAAATAATGAAAATAAGATTTTGTGTCTTAAAATAGCAGAGAGTATGGTTAAATTAGAGAGCGTGTTAAAGCTTGTAAATGGTCGGGTAGAAGAGTCTGAATGGAAAGATAAATGGAAAGAATACTTTA
>JAPLKR010000079.1 GCA_026387965.1 Fusobacteriota bacterium
TTCCCATTTCTGCTATTTGTAACAAATTTACCCAAATATCCGCTTAGCTTGTTTAAGCATAAACAACTTGGTTGTGTCTCGTAACGCAATTTAACTCATGCGTTTCGCACAACTCGAGTTAATGTTTTAATTTTGCACATACTAATAAAATTTTTAAACGAAAGAGCTTTACTTTCCCACCACCCCCACCATACTAACAAGAATTTCCGAGGCAGATTCGGTTTGAAAATTATTAGTAGTATTTTTTTCATTAACAATGGGTAAAAAATCAGTTATAATTTCATTAAAATACAATTTTATTACAGATATAAAAGAATAATAGCAATTATTCTTTTTTAACTAACATGGTGTTGTGTCAAGAAAGTGGACGCATCAAATCCGAACAAATTAACTAGCTTTTTTTAAGTTCTGTAGCGTAGTATAATTTTTAAAATTGATTAGGCGTGCAATCATTTATAGCACCATGAATTCTATTATAGTTGTGAAGTGTAGAATATATTCTGTAATGCTGTCAATGACTTACTGTCTCGTCTTATACTTTTAATGATAAACGAGTTCTTTTTTCAAGATTCTATGAAACCTCGGCAATGTTGTCATGGCGACCAACGTGGAGACATCTCGAATTTTACAGGGATAGATCTCTCTGTTTCGCTCGATCTGACATATTGAAAAATGTCCAGTTTTTTTTGATTTGCTATATGAAAAAATACATTAAATTAATTCAATAAGATTTTGAATACTTTCAAGAAGTTTACGATTGACAATCATGTAGCGTGCTTTTCTCAAAATTTTCTCTTGAATTTTCGCGCGAAGTTTTAAATCTTCTATTCTTTCTATATCTCTATTGTGAGCAAGTCCATGCATTCGACGCACCATCGTGGTACCTGCAAATCCTAACATATTTGAAAAAAGCTCTTGTAGATAAAAATTTAAAAATTCATCCCCCATGATCTTCTGTGTGGATTTTAACTTCACTAATTTGATAAAATTTTGTGAGAAACACTCCCATAGCTCTCTAATTAATATTTTCAAGTATCTTTGGTAATCATCTTTTCCATCAAAATCGACACCTTCCCATGAATAGTTGTTGATAATAAGATTGCCGATGAGTTTTCCAATATCAAAAGCTGTCGGCCCATAAAACGAGAACTCGGTATCAAAAACCACACATCTCTCACGATTTCCAAATAGTGAGCCTGTGTGTAAATCTCCATGAAGAAGCGACTCTGTGCTGGTTAAAAAGAGGTATTTTAATTTAGTCACCTCAACTTTCAACGCCTCATCTGTCCAAAACTCTTTTTCTAAGTAAGTACGAAGTTCAGAATTGATCACATTGCTCTTAGCATCGTAATATGGATCCGTAAAAATAAGCTCCTCTGTGATTTTACACAGTTCTGGATTGCTAAATTTTTTAACAAGTTCTCGCTTCTCTTTTCCAGGAAGATAAAAATCTGAGCTATAAAATCCCATCGCTGCCAAAAATTCCCCTACATCCTTGGCAAGTGTAGGAAACTCTATTCCGTTTAGCATTTCATAGCGTACCACTCGCATCGGCGCTAAATCCTCTAAAATCATTACAGCCATCTCTAAATCTTTAAGTAAAATATTAGGTACTTTTCCAGGTGCATATATATTTTGAAGCTCTAAACTCTCTGCTTCGATTCTGATTCTATCCACAGTTAAGGGCCATGCATTACCAACTACTTTAAGATAAGGAGGAGCTTGCTTCACTATAATCGACTCTAATTCCGTTTTTACTCGAAATACAAAATTTAAATTGCCATCCCCAATCTCTTCCACCTCTACTTTATCTTTAGATGACTTAAAAAAACCTTTTGATTCACAATATTTAGCACAATTTTCTACCGTCAGTACATACTTATCCATTTGTTTATACCCTTTCAAAACTTTCTATATCGGCATCTCAACCATAAAATATGAGATGCACTGATATCTCTACCTCTTTTATCTTCACCTATTCTCCCCAAATAAAAATTATACCCTTACCTCTCTACCTCTTGAAGCACTTCTAAAAAGTATGCATTGATTGTTTCTATCGGCTGGCGAGATGATTTAAACATTTTCAATTGAGATAATTTTTTTGCATTTTGTAATTCCTTCTAATGCGCACTTTGCCAAAAATTCACCTCTCCGGAGTGTTATTTGTCCTTTGGTATCGAGTAGCGTTGGAAGTAACCTCCAAATTCTCATTTTCACTCCAAAACTCAGTAAAAATTTTTCTGTCCAAAGGGCTAGCCATCCTTGGATAAAAATTGGTTTTGTTTTCTAAAATTGATAAATATTGGTAATATTTCCATTTGCAACGACGTCACGCGTAATATAGCTAGTATAGGTAAAATTCGCATTGTTAGGGTCAAAAATAGCGTTTAGTACATTAGCAAGTCTCATTCCTGCAACGTACACTTGCTGCTTTGACATATTTTGAACAAACTCCGTGTAGCGCTCATCATTAAACATAATAATTTTATTATCCGAAGCTCCATTTTGGAAATTATAAGCAATTTTTTTATTGTTATTTTGTAGTGCTTGAATGGCAAGTTTATTTGTTTCAATTGCCCAATCTCTCACCGAAGCTAGAGATACAAGATAATTTGCTTTACTGTTATTTGAATACATTTGCTCAATATCTTGAGCCGATGTTCTTATTTGCTGTGATAACACCTTGGCATTCTCAATCGCATCTGAATTACTAGAGAACGAAAACACTCCCCCTGCATCATTCCACAAAGCATACAATGTCTGATCTTGGGTACCTGAGACATCTAACACCCCTGGAATATTCAATGGAACTTGCAAAAATATAAGTCTTGCGCTTTCTGTGTTTTGAGAGTTCATAAAAGGATTGCTCACTTGAAATGGTTGTGTGGCATTACCAACAAAAGAGATTAAGTAACGAAGTGCAATAGCCTTTGTATTATTCGAAATACCGCTACTACTTGATAATACTTTCTCGGCGCTTTCTATACCATAAGCTAAATTATCCCCATTAGAACTTATATAGGCTGTGGAATAATAGCGCATAATAGGTCCTGCTGAACTACTTTGACTTATATACGTTTGAATAGTGAGTATCTGTAAATTTTTATTAAATTTCTTTTGAACCAGCGATTTCCAATTGGACTCGTTAAGTGTTTCGGCCCATAATGAAGCTGTTTGAATTGTTGAAGTTTTTGCTGATAATTCTTGAGTTCCAGGATAAGAGATGGGCGTGCTCAGTAATGATGCAACGCTCTGTTTGGTTGAAGGAGTCATATTATTCCAAGCTATTTGTGAAATAACCATATGTGTTGGTGCATTCCAACAATAAGAAAATTCTGTAGCCACCAGTAATGCGGCACATATATATATAAATTTCATTACTCCCCCTTAAATCCTTCTCTATGTATACTGTATCATTTTTTATTTTCTATTTCAATAAAAAAACTATCTTTAGTATTTTATCCGAAAGATAGTTTTTTCAGCTTTTTTGATGACTCTATATATATTCATAAAGAGCTTGTTCATCTAGTTTGCTTATCTGTATCATCGTTTTATCCGAATACTCTTTTAACTCAATTTTTGCTTCAACAGATAACGCGGTTGTAAACATATCTCTTTTTTTAGGTTCATAATTACTTCTCTATAATATAAATATTTTATTCACACATATATAGCGGCGCATAAATGAGAAACTCTTGTGAACACATCTTAAATTTTTATACGTAATAAAGGAAAAGAAGACGGTTGGGGGACCGTCTTCTTAAGGGAGAAAATATGAAAAATTATTTTACTAGCTTATCGCTATATGTTTATTATACTCTATATGTGTGAATTTAACGTGTTTTTCAAATAAATTTATAATAATTTAATCAAATTTAAAGTTGATTCGTCTAGATGTTTCATAATGTGCTTCCTATGAAATAAGATACAAGCAATAACACTCCTAGTATAAGTATAACATATGCGCCTTTGCTCATATGAATTTTACTTTTTTTCATTAAAATTACTGGTAAAACATAAGTTAATATCGCAATAATTGGGGTAATAAATATTCCAACAACTTCTAAAATATTTAGATTAAAGAGTAGCACAATAAACACAAAACAAATGCTTAATACCGCTATCACAATTTTAACTCTCGTATTGTTTTTAGATCTTTTAGTTGTCAACATATTTTTTAGCGGCTCACTTAATCCTACAAAAGCCCCTAAAAATGATGCTGGTAAAATCAAAAGTCCTAACCACTTAGCCAAAATAGAAAGTCCTGGAATATCTAGAACACTCAATGCTGTCTGACTTTGAAGTCTTGCTACGTCCATTTCTGCGGGGGTTAATGCCAACGTGGATGATACGACAAAAAAACCAATAAATACTACGATTAACAGTTGTGAAAAAAAGAGCGTATCCCGGCAATCTTTCATCATGACCTCTTGGCTTTTCCCTTCTTTTTTATAAGTAAATACCATCTCAGAAATAATTGCAAAATAATTAATTGCCATAATTACAATAGGAAGTATTAGCAACACACCCATTATGAGATTAGCTACTGATGGAAACTGTGAAAATTCAGAAAAGTTCCAATAAGGTATTAAACAAAGTGAAAAAATTAATAGCGCTGCCATAATAAATATAGATTTTATTCGCATTACCACATAAAGCAAAAACTGCTTAAATACAATTATTAATGAAAAGAAGATCGTGATTATTAAAATAAAATACAAGCTATCCTTTGATGTAAATATTCCAATATTTTCAGATTTTGAAAAGGCAAATAGATCATTTTTAAATCCTGTGACATACATACTGATAATCCCGAGCATCACAAGTAAAAATGCCACGACGAGTATTTTTCCACCAATTTTTCCAAACTGCTTTTCAATCACATCGCTATAACTGCACTCTTTATCTCTTGAATTTTCTACAACCAATTTACCAATGTATTTTTGTCCAAAATAATTAATAAAAAAGGCTATCGGAAGCGATATTATAAAGGCATATATTCCACTCTTTCCGATTTCGTTGGGTAAAAACAAAACCCCTGCACCCATACATGTTGCAAAACACACAGCTATCCAACTTAATTTGTTATTTTTCATCATACCTCCACATAGTTTTTGATTATATTGTAAAATAAAACAGATCTGAATTATCCAGACCCGATTTTTTTAAATATAAAAAAATCTGCTCTAAAAAGCAGATTTCTAATTTCAATAGAAAAAAGACGCTTCGAGCCTAGACGGTGCTTATTTAATTTATAAGTAAAATCAAATTGCTCCACCAAAAATTTCTACTCATCGCTGCCTCCTCAAATATTATTTTATAACACTATTGTACCTCGAATATTTAAGCTACACAAGAGCAACTTTTTATCGCGTTCGCACAGTTATTGCTCAAACTCTCTTTTTTCACTTTGTATCCCCATCACTGCATATAGACATTGATAATAAAACATCCATTTTATTACACTCGCGATAATATAGATCGGCACAATAAAATACCAGCTTTGCAATATAAAACAAAAACCCACACACCATAAAATAGCGTAGGTTAGTGCCAAAAATTTTGACGGCACAATTTTTGTACATTTTACTTGGTTCATTTGATTAACAATATTTTTTTGAAGTACAAGTAACGCAGAAAATCTCCAATAAAAGTTATAAAAAGGAATATAGTGCCGACCTACTGTTTGAGCTGACAAGCTCCTATCTTGAGTAACTTCATAACATAACTTATATAATAGTTTTCCTTCATATATCCAAATAAGTATTGTGGATGCTACGATACTTATTATCAAGACTAGTATCAGAAAATTTAGCCCACTAATATCACACTTTCTCTCTAAAAAAATCAAAACCACATTCGACATAAAGAGCCAGAACCCAACATTAAAATTCTTTCGAATTTTACTAATTTTCTTTATACTCTCCGACTTAACTACTACATTTATTTGAGATGTTAAAGCTTCATGTCTTAAAATTTCACTATTTCTACTCTCTTCTTTTCCAGCAATTCTCATCAGCTTGTAAAAATACCATATGTTAAATACAGCTGACGCTATAATTACAAATATCGTTTGAGAAAAAGAGAAGTAAAATATTAAAATACAACTGGCAGCTGAAAAAACAATGTAGACACTTATCAATGTTCTACCAGGAATATAGTATTTCCCACACTTTTCACTGCGTAGTTTTCTCATATGTAAAATGAGTTTGATGTTAAAGGCAAAAATCCAGTAGATATTATAAATGGGAATAAAAAGAAACCCCACTGCTTTTCCGGGCGAAATATGTTTATTCTTTCTCTTAAATATATTATCCCATATAAAGTAAAGAAAAATATAGCGTTTAACAAGTGATACGATAGAAAACCCCAGCCCAAAAATACAAAATATAAGTGGTAACAAAATTTTATCTGTATGCAAAATAAGTTGTATTCCTATAAGTGAAAATAACCAAGAAAGAGCCAAAAATAGTACCCATGAATAAAACTTATTTCTAATTTTGCTTTGCATAACACCGCCTTTGATTTCAAAAAAAAAAGTTGTTTTTTGACATACTCTTTTCTTAAATTCTACGATAAGCTTTGAAACTCTTCAATCTTTTCAACAGCTTTAGTACATTTATAAAGATAAAGTACCATTAACAGCACGCCTATGATACTTACAATTTGACAGTAGTCTCCTAAAAAATATGACGCTACGGGGCCTACCCATGTAAGAAGGATCGCAAGGACCGCCATCCATTTACACGCACCCATTTTATGCTCTATTCCATGATTTTTCATGTAACTTCTAATTCTTCCTACTAAACCCGCATAGACATAGAAAACCCAATATATATTAAATGCCGGAATAAATATAAATCCCACAGCTTTTCCAGGTGACGCACTCCCATGTCCTTCATAAATTCTTTTATACATCGAATATAGCAAAATCATTTTATAAACTAGGGCTACAATGAGAAAAGCCCCGCCACATAGTGAGATAATTAGGCCAATATAATTTGTTGCTACTGGCGCATTGACAACAATGAGTATATCACCCACAATAACGAGTCCTAGTCCTATTATAAACCACATAAAATATCTACTAAATTTTTTCATT
>JAPLKR010000138.1 GCA_026387965.1 Fusobacteriota bacterium
CGCTCTTCTATGGTAATATGGGTATAGCTCATAAGTTAAAGTCTCCTTAATGTTTGATCGTAACCTACATTATAACAGACTTCCTTCTTATGGGCTTTTTTATTACCTTTATTTTTCCCTGTTGCACTTAATTATACAATTTGCCTCACATTAAGCTCCCCTCGCTTACCGATATAGTATTTTTATATCATTTCGATTAATTTGTCTTAAATTATCATTGACACTTCTTTAAAATAAAGTTAATATATAGTTAATTTATATAAGGATTAAAACTCCCTATTCTGCACTCTAAAACTATTTTGCACATTTATTTTAAAAAAATATAAGGAGATTAACTATGTACTTAGGCGTTGATTACTACCCAGAGCAATGGGACTACGAATTTATTGAAAAAGATTTAGCGCGAATGGCAGATTCGAATATTAACTGTATACGAATAGCAGAATTTGCATGGCACTTAATGGAGCCCTCCGAAGGGGTTTTTAATTTTGATTATTTTGCTCATATTTTAGTGCGTGCTAAACACTTTAATATCAATGTTATTCTTGGAACCCCAACAGCAACACTTCCTGCATGGATGGCAAAAAAATATCCAGATATGTTCTCGGTGAATGAATTTGGTATCAAAAGACATTTTGGTGGAAGACGTCAGGCTTGTCTTAATACTGCATCATACCTTGAAAAAAATGATATCATCACCGAAAAAATGGCACACGCATACAAAGAACATACCAATGTTGTCGGGTGGCAAATAGACAATGAACTTGGACATGAAACCAGCGATTGGTGCTACTGCGACCATTGTGAGAAAGCCTTTCAAAAATTTTTAAAAGAGAAATTCCAAACAATTCAAGAACTCAATGAGAGACTAGGAACTATATTTTGGTCGCAAAGTTACAATGATTTTTCTGAAATTGAGCTTCCTAAGCCCACTATCCCAGCACAAAACCCTGGACTCTTTCACTATCTTTATCAATTCAGAGCCCAAACCATTATTAATTTTGTAGAAAGATACTCTAAACTTCTGCGAAAGATTGTCCCAAGCTCACAAATTATCACACACAACTACCCCGGAGATTACTACAACAAAGCACAAAATTTCACAGATATCTCGGAACACTTAGATGTGGTATCTCTCAATAACTACCCTGTGTGGGGCGGTCTTGAAAAGCCTATAGAGTATGGAAAAATTGCAATGAAACTCGATCAAACACGGGGATTTCTAAAAGGTAAACTCTTTTGGATCACCGAACAGCTTATTGGGGCTCAATCCCACACGATGATGGGATATCTTCCACGTCCAAATCAAGCAAGACTCTGGTCATGGCAAGCGCTGCTTCATGGCTGCAACCATTTAATCTATTTTAGATGGCGTACTGCCACTAAAGGTGCTGAACAATTTTGCTATGGTGTTTTAGACCAAGATAATCAAAATGGTCCTCGTTATTTTGAAATGAAAAAAGTATTTGAAGAGGCTATCGCCCATGAGTGTGTTTTAAATACACCAATTGTTAATGAAGTGGCGCTTTTATATGACCCCAATAATATCTATGCTTGGAAGATACAACCCCAATCCACTGCGCTTGATATTCACCACGAACACTTCCGACTCTATCAAGCTTTTCAACGCATCAATATTGGCGTAGATGTTATTGATATTAAACAAAATATTTCGAAATACAAGATTATATTACTCCCTGTGCCGATGTTACTTACAAAAGAGACTATCGAGATACTGAAAATATTTGTGCAAAATGGTGGAACTATTATTTCGAGTTTTAGAGCAGGTATTAAGGACAGTGATAACTCTGTCTATTTTAATCAAGCCAATCCATGGCTTGAACTTGCTGGGGTAAAAGCCTACTATATCGAATCACTCGCTACCTCTCGCTCTGTGGGCGTACAATGTAGCTTCTCGCCTTCAAAACACCACGGTACTGTTTGGCGTGATATGCTTGAAATTGTAGAAAATAACGTTACTTCTTTATTCAATTATACAGATGAATTTGCAGACTATTCTGCGTGTACTAAAAGAAAATTTGAAAAAGGAGAAATAATTCATATCGGTACAGGAATTGACGAGGAGTCATTTTGGATAGAACTAGCTATCGCTTCCGCAACAAAACACACTCTCAACTATACCATGTCCCCATTTGGTGTCGAAGTCATAATGCGTGGTGGAAAGCGTTTCATCTTGAATCACAATGATAAAAGAATCAAATTTGAAGGAAAAATGCTTAATCCTTATGATGTCAGCTTTGAGTAATATTATTTCATAGATTATTACCACTATATACTTACAAAAAAAGCAAAAAAATTGAATTAATCAATTTTTTTGCTTTTAATTTCAAATAAAATTCTATATACTAGATTCTACTTCCAACATACTCTAAAATACGTTATAATGAAATAACAGATTAAATTATGGAGGTAGGTATGAAAAAATTTGCATTTGTTTCAGACTTTGATGGAACTCTTTCTTTAAAAGATTTCTATCACATTGTCATTGATAAATACTTAGGCCAAAGTGGCCGTGAATTCTATCTAAATTGGAAAAAAAATAAAAAAATCGATGTAGAATTTCTCAATATCATTTTTGGCCAAATGAATCGAAGCGAGGATGAACTATTTCAAGATATAATAGATATTCCGCTCGACCCTTACGCTGTTGAGTTCATTGAACTTATTCAAGCTCGTGGGGGAGATTTTTATATTCTTAGTGCAGGCACTTCCTACTACATCAAAAAATTGATTAAACATTTAGGACTTGAAAATATTACCATATTTTCCATGGAAGCAATTTATAAAAATAGAGGGTTAGAAATCATTCCTGATATGAGTTCCCGCTATTTCTCTACCGTTTTTGGAGTGGACAAAGGGCTTTTTGTTGATGACTTAAAACAAAAATATGATACAGTATTTTTTGCAGGAGACAGCGAACCTGATAAAACCGCATGTAAAGCGGCCACAGTGGGATTTGCAAAATCAGAACTTTTAGTCATTCTAGAAAATGAAGGAAGTAAAATTATCCCTTTTACAGATTATTCACAAGTAGCAAAACATCTTCTTGAAAACAGACTTATATAGGAGGCTTTATGGGAACACAAGTCCAAAAAATTACTATTCCTACCATTTTAGAAGTTGGAACAAATAGGCTAGAAAACTGTGCCTCTTATCTTGAAAAAGTAAAACTTTATAAAGTTGTTATCTTTTTTGGTGAAGGCATAAAACTATTATTTGGAAGTAAAATTCTAAATTCACTTGAAAAGAGCAGTCAAGTTTCACTTCTTGAAAGTTATGAATATGATGAAATTCGTCTTGAAAATTTAATTTCAAAAGCTTTTATTTTACCCTCAGATACCCAAGCTATTATCGGAGTCGGTGGTGGTAAAGTACTTGACTGTGCTAAGTATATTGCTTTTTTAAATAATATTCCATTTATTTCTGTTCCCACTTCAACTTCAAATGATGCCTTTGCAAGCTCAGGCTGTTCTCTCTATATTAATGATCGAAGAAAATCTGTACATGCGGCTATGCCTTTTGGCATTATTGTTGATTTAGATATCGTAAAAAACTCTCCCATAAAATTTATCTACTCAGGCCTTGGAGATATCGTATCTAAAATCTCAGCTATTTATGATTGGTACTTTGAACAAGGACATAAAAAAAGTGTGGTTAGTGATTTTGCCGCTATGATGGCAAAGAAAAGCGTCAACAGTGTGGTCAGACTTGAATACCCAAATCTTAAAGAAGGCTATTTTTTAAAGGAGATGGTTGACTCCCTCACTATGAGTGGCATTGCCATGGAAATAGCTGGAAATTCTGCCCCAGCAAGCGGAAGTGAACATCTTATTTCACATGCTCTCGACAAACTATTAGAAAAACCTGAACTTCATGGTTTGCAAGTTGGAATTTCTACATATCTTATGAGTTTAGTTCAAGAACACCGCTACCAGCGAATCGAGAAATTTTTTATCGATACAGGTTTTTTTGAATTTGCTAAAACGCTTAATATGAAAAAAAGCGATTTTGAAAAAGCGATCGATTTAGCCCCTTCAATCAAGCCTAATCGATTTACTACCATTCATGTTGAAAGTAACCGTATCAAAGCAAAAGAATTACTCTACTCTAACAAATATTTAAATAGTATATTAATCTAAAAATAGTTATACTAAAACTAGGAGATATTATTATGTCCACTATAAAAAATATCCTTATGGATATAGATGGCACCATCTTTACTATTGATAGAAAATTTCCAGAAAATTTATCTGAGCTTATTAAAATTCATCCCGAAATAAATTGGTTAATCACGTCTGGACGAAGTTTAGATCTTGTTAGAATTTTGCCCTTTGCCTCTCTTGTATCTCAATCACTTCCTCACGTTTTAGATGGTGGTTCAAAACTTGAGTATATCAATGGAACAATATACGATAGTGTCTTTTTAACAACAGAAGAACTTGATACACTATTTAATCAATTAAGTGAAGATATCGTTGAATTTATTTACAGTGCAAGCAGTCTCGATAATCGAATTTTATTTGCTGAAAAACCTGAAAAATTCAATTTCAATCAAGAATTTGCATCTGTTAAAATTACGAATAATTTCGATGAATTTCAAGCTTGGTGTTATCAGATACCTCCTTCAAAAATATTTGTGCACTCAACTTATAAGTTAGATCTTAAAAATCTTCATTTTTTTCAAAATGAGTGCCATTTTGACGTTACTCATATGGGGGTTGACAAAGGGAGTGGTGCAAAAAAACTTTTCACTAAATTTTCCCTTAAGCCAGAAGAAACTATTATGCTCTTTAATGATTTTAATGATTTACCACTAGTTGAGTCTCCATTTTTTCATAAATCACTTAAAATAAAAGTTGGAGAGTTACTTCCAAATACCCCTTCAGATTTCACGGCAAATACCCCTTATGATGTTGCAGATATTTTAAAATCGCTGATTTTGGAGAGCTAAAGGGAAAAAGTACGTTTTATATACAGTAGAATACAAGAGGGGTCTCATTTATATTCTACTTTCGGGAGCTATTATCAATTATTTAGTTCGAGCCAATTTAAGTATTGCAAATACAACCATTGCAACACAATTTCGTCTAAATCCTTTTCAAATGAGGCTAATTCTCTCTGCTTTTATGTGACCCTTCGCAATACCTAACCTTCCATCAGGATGGTTAATTGATAAAGTTGGAATACACAAGGTTTTCCTTGTCAGTGTCATTTTATTGGGTATTTTCTCATAATTTTGAAACGCTGTATTTTTCAAGGGTAATTCTGGGAATTGCTGAAGCACCTTTTTTTATTATTGAAGCAAAAGTGTATCAACTTTACTTTGAAGATTCTAAAAGAAGATTCACGATTTCTCACATTAATACTGGACCCAAGAGTGCTCAAGAATTTGGCCCAATTTCTCTTGCAGCTCTCGTGTAACCTATGGCTGGCAGCAATCAATGTTTTTTATTCTCTCTGCATTAAGCTTGTTTATAATTGTTATATAGCGCAATTTTTATCGTTGAGATCTTCCACTTGCTTCTTCAAATTCAAATATTCAAATTAAAAATAATATTTTGTGACTCGCACTTATCAATACAAAATTCAGCTGGTTTTTTTAATATAGGAAATATCACAAGCTTATATGTCTTTTGGTTTTATTTCACTTGGCTTACAACTTATCTTATCAAAAACAAACAAATAAATATCGCTAAAAGCGCGTGGCTCACCTCTATTCTCTTTATTATTAGTATATTTTCTGTGTCTCTAAGTGGATGGATCTCTGATATACTCATAAAAAATGGATTCGCTCCCATTAAAGCGCGTGAACTTCCCGCTTCTATAGGAAGCTTAATATCGGGTATTGCAATCATTCCAGTCAATTATATTCACTCTACTTCAATTTCCATGGTACTTATTACCATAATTTTTTTCTTTTCAGTGATGAGGGTTGGCGTTTTGTGGGCTCTTGCCACTTCTATTGTTCACTCTCAAGTTGCAGAAACATTAGGTGAAATTCAGGATTTTTTTAATTTTTTAGGTGGTACCCTAGCACCTATTGCGACAGAATATATTCTTCCTGTAACACAAAATAATTACAATTCAGTCATTATTATTTGTGTTATTATGGCTCTTATCAGCGCCGTTTCATACGGATTCATTAGAAACCCTATTATCATTTCAAATTAAAAATTTACTCTGATTTTCAATGAGAACAAACAATTAAACCAGATTATGTGAGCAATTCGCGCAATCTGGTTTAATTATTCTATAATTATCTCTTAAAACCTCCCCCACCTTCTGGAATAAATGCTGGACTTGCTGGTCTTGGCATTGTAGTCGGAATCATTGAGCGAGGCATCGGACTTGGTGACGGTCCTACAGAATGCGGCCCAGGTGCAGGCTTGGGTGGTACAAAAGGCCGTGGTGGTGGTACGATTGGCACTGGCCTCAGCGGAACAATTACCGCTGTTGGGCCATAGACTGGACCATACATATAATACCCTGGTGATTGATACAATGTTTCTGACATAATGACCTGTGGTTGTTGAACCGTAGTAACTACTGTCGTTTGAGTTGTCGCTACATTTTGTAAGGATGCACTGTTTTTCTCCTGTGCATTCGCCGCTTCACCACTAGTATTAGTGATAGTGGTTACGTTTCGAACTATATTTGCATACAAAATAGTTGCAATGCTAAAAGCGATTAATATCATCAAATATTTTTTCATAGTCTCTCCTTTTGTTTTTATAAATGTATCACAATCACTGGTCTTTGTCACTCAAAACAACACTTTTTCTTTATTAAAAATATCTATAAAATTATTGACTTATTTCCAAAATAAATCGATTTTCAAAGTGTGTTCCTGTTATCGTCTGTACCTGCTTGGTTCCAGTCAGTATCTCTTTTGAACTTATGTAAGCAGTAAATAAAAAAAGCAATGCTAGTAATGTAAATGCAATCCCAATTCTTCTTTTCCACACATATTTTAAACTATCATAAATTTTCATAAACCCTCCACATACATAAGATATCTTATTTTAACATCCAATATATATAAAATTCCTTAATAACTACTCAATTTCATAGCTAATCTTTATTATATAAAAAAATCAGCCAGTAAGGCTGACTTAGTGACTTCTTCCTATGATACTCACCCCTACTATCGCAAGAACTGAACAAATTCCAAATAAAATTCTTGCATGATCTAATGATTGAATATCTGTATCAAAACAATAGATGAGTATAACCACAACCAAAAGAAACAATAACAATGCTCCTGTGAGTTTGTTTGCAGTAACGTGACTATCTTTATTTTCGTGTTGAATAAATGCCATTATTCCCCCTACATTTTTGAACTCTCAATTTTTTGAAGTTCATTTTTATAATTTCCAAGCATTGAAAAAAAATTAAGCCCTCTAATCATTATTTTCATACTCCTTTTTTAAGATTAATTGTTTGAAATAATAATCTCTATTTTTTTCACAATAACATTATTTTGTATTAATATTGTGAAAAAATATAGTGATAGAACTTGAATATAACAACTTTTATAATATGATTTTTTCTCCATGCTATTATTATTTGAAAAATATGATAAAATAGAATAGTGCTCTTACAGAAGAACCTTAATAAGAAAATTAAAATCTTTCTTTTATCTCACTTATGATTGATAAAAAGTAAATATAATTCAATCCTCTTAAAAGGCTTGGGCAGTGAAAATCAAAATGATATAATAATAACACTCTATTTAATATAGTTAGTAGAATACTTACAGGAGGATTTATGAACGAAATTTCAGAAAAATTATTCAACCGCTTTACAAATAAAGAGCATATTGAATACTCAGTAGATAAAGCGCAAACCAACGCCTTTATTGAAAAGGCTCTTCGACTCTTTTATCCAAATGCTTTTACTTCATACAATCAAGCATATTACCAATATCAAATATTTTTAAAAAATATGCAGAACGAACTCGGCCTTATTCTGAATACCGTTCTTCCAGCATGTGAAGCAGATAAACTCTCATATGAATTCTTTTATTCACTTGAAAATATTGCGAACAAACTTGATTTGGATGCAAACGCTATAAAAGAGAGCGACCCCGCGGCGTCTTCGCTTTCTGAAATTATCACTTGCTATCCTGGTTTTTTTACCATTGCAGTCTATCGTATTGCACACTTCTTTTATCAAAATTCCGTCCCACTTATTCCAAGGCTTTTCTCTGAATACGCACATGAGAAGACGGGGATCGATATTCATCCTGGGGCTAAAATTGGTCAACACTTTTCAATTGACCATGGAACAGGTATCGTTATTGGTGAAACTTGCACCATTGGAAATCACGTAAAACTTTACCAGGGTGTAACACTTGGCTCACTTGCTCCAGAACAAAATGTAAAGGAAGATGTACGTCACCCAACTATTGAAGATGGTTGTATTATCTATTCTAACGCTACTATTTTAGGTGGCAAAACAGTTATCGGAAAAAATTCAATTATTGGTGGAAACTGCTGGATTATAAAATCAATTCCTGATGAAACGCGCGTTTTCCATACAAATACAATACAAAAAAGGAGTATAAATCATGAAAGCAAATAATATTTTAGAACTTATCGGCAATACCCCTCTGCTTAATATTTCTTCTTTATTTGATAAAGCTAAAGAAAAAAATATTCAAATCTGGATTAAACTAGAGAAGCAAAACCCTGCAGGCTCTATTAAAGATAGAATTGCACTTGCAATGATTGAACGTGCTGAACAAGAAGGTGTTATTACACAGAGTAGTGAAATTATTGAACCTACCAGTGGAAATACAGGTATTGGTTTGGCTATGGTATGTGCTACAAAAGGGTACTCCTTGACACTTGTCATGCCTGAGACGATGTCTATAGAGCGTAGAAAGATTATGGAGCTCTATGGGGCTAAAATTGTACTCTCTCCGGGAGGGCTCGGCATGAAAGGGGCTATTGCACTCGCAGATGAACTGAAATCGAAAGAAAAGAACTCTTTCATCCCTATGCAATTTGAAAATATGGCAAACCCACAACGGCATTATGACTTAACGGCCAATGAAATATTAGAGGACCTTCCTCACATAGATTACATGGTTTCTGGAGTTGGAACAGGAGGGCACATCTCAGGGATATCTAAAAAAATTAAAGTCCGACTTCCTAACTTAAAAGTATACGCTGTTGAACCCACTACCTCCGCAGTCCTTTCAGGCAGTTCAAGCGGCCCTCATAAAATACAAGGCATTGGAACTGGCTTTATCCCACAAACCCTTAGTCTTGAAGTCATTGATTCTATTGTAACCATCTCAAATGAAGAAGCTTTTCACTTTTTTAAGCTCTCTCCTAAACAAATCGGACTCTCTATTGGTATATCGACAGGAGCAAATCTTGCTGCGATTGAAAAAATTATGGACACACTCATACCAGACTCCATACTTCTAACATTTTGCTACGATTCAGCAGATAAGTACTTTTCACTATTTGAATAAAAGTAAAGAGAGGTTGTATTGCCTCTCTTTACTTTTATTCAAAAATTCTTACTCTTCTCTCGATGTGTAGTCCGTAAATTTCGTATACTCTCCAAAAAACCTTAGAAATGTCGTTCCAGTTGAACCATTTCGTTGCTTTGCAATAATAGCTTCAGCAAGTCCTTTATGCTCACTTTCAGGGTTATAATACTCATCACGATACAAAAACACAACCAGATCTGCATCTTGCTCTATCGCTCCAGATTCTCGAAGATCTGAAAGCATCGGTCTCTTATCGTTTCGGCCTTCTACTCCACGTGATAACTGAGAAAGAATAATTACAGGTATTCCAAGCTCTCTTGCCAGTAGTTTTAAGCCTCTCGATATTTCCGAAATCTCTTGCTGACGGTTTCCACTGTCGCCCTTTGTTGTTCTCCCACGAATCAGACCAATATAATCAATAACAACTAAATCAAGCTTATTTTCAGCTTTCATTCTTCGACAAATCGTTCTAATTTCCATGATCGATACATTGGGGGTATCCGCTATATAAAATGGGGTCTCAGCAAGTCTACCTGTAGAGATTCCAATTCTTCCCCATTCGTCGGGATCCATGAATCCTTTCTTAATTTTTTGAAGTGGAATTCGTGCATCTGCTGAAAGAAGTCTATTAAATATCTCTTCATTGGCCATCTCTAAACTGAAAAGAAGCACATTTTTTTTATATTTTTGTGATGCATTTAGAGCAATATTTAGTGCAAAGGCTGTTTTACCCATAGCAGGACGAGCAGCTATTACAACTAAGTTGGCGGGGTGCAGACCAGTAGTTTTTTTATCAAACTCAGTAAATCCAGTACCTATTCCAGTTACTTCTCCTTTATTCTCAAATACCTCTTGCAACCTTTTAAGTTCAGTTTCAATTAAATCCTTAAGGGAAAAAATTTCCTTTTTTTCACGATTTTGTGCAATCTTGAAAATACTATTTTCTGCTTTATCTAATATTTGGTCAACATCTTCTTGACTATCATAAGCTTCCTCGATAATGGTAGTCCCTGCATCAATAAGACCTCTTAGAATGGATTTTTCTTTAACAATTTTAGCGTAATACTCAATATTGGCAGCTGTTGGAACCACATCCATAAATTTAAAAATACTCTCTTGGCCACCAATATCGCCCAGTTTACCTACTTTTTCAAGTTGATTAATAATAATAACTGGATCTACAACTTCTCCTTTTTCAATAAGGGTAATCATTGCTTCAAATATTATTTGATGTATAGGCTTATAAAAATCTCGG
Organism: Fusobacteriota bacterium; assembly: GCA_026387965.1. Classification (GTDB taxonomy): domain Bacteria; phylum Fusobacteriota; class Fusobacteriia; order JAPLKR01; family JAPLKR01; genus JAPLKR01. The sequence continues at coordinate 10,782 of JAPLKR010000138.1, forward strand.
CTTCTAATGATATCTGTAATTCGATTGATTGCATCAGGTTTTAAAAAAATCGCACCCAGTATGGATTCTTCAGCTTCTATATTGTGTGGCAGTTGTTTCATCTCTCTCATATTTCCTCCTACACTATACTCTATTATAGCAAATTTTTACAAATAAAAAAACCGTAAGATTTTTCTCACGGTTTAAAAATAAAAGTGTTAACTCATGTACTCGTTATCTGGATAGATTATACTAAACTGGACAGTTTTAATAAGACCATGTAAATTAGAACTATAAAAAATGGAGGGCACATGGCCGAAAAACAATAAAAAGAAAGAAAAGCACGTATACAGAAGAATTTAAGAAACAAATAGTGGAATTATACCAGAGTGGTAAAAAGAAATGCGATATCATACGAGAGTATGAGATATCAGGCTCATTAATCCATAACTGGAATAAGCAATTCTCCCAAACAGGTTCTTTTAAAGCTCATGATAATAGA
>JAPLKR010000056.1 GCA_026387965.1 Fusobacteriota bacterium
CCAATTTTTTTCCTTGACGTTGCAAAGTCGTTGGCATGGTTGTTAAGTTAATCGTCGCAATTTGATTGAGGGGTACATACCCTCCATTTGGAAGTGGGAAGTTAAGGTTTTGTAACTTGGTAATATTATCAAAATAATTATTAGCATATTGAACATTGACATCATAGGTATTACTTCCCGCATTGATTTGGAAAGGCTTAGCCCCCATCGTTGCTGAGTTCACAAAATTAGCCAGCTGAGTCGCCGATACACCAAATTGCTGCGCTTTGACTCTATCTATTTCAATGTTTTCTTCAGGTGCACCTTGTTGATTAGAGTTATATGTTTCAATAACTCCTGGAACCGATTGCATTGCCTTTTGAACCTCAGCAGCTACAGCGTTTAAAGTAGTTTGGTCTGATCCTAAAACTTGAACTTCTAAGTCTTGGCTATCTTGACCATTTCCACGAGCAGAACCATTAATAAGCATAATTTTTGTATCTGGAATTTCATTTAGCTCTGGTCTAAGCTTATTCATGATTTGGAAGACGCTTTGCTTTCGCTTACTTACATCAGGGAGGTTAACTGTTACGTTAACTTGGCCTGAATTTACAATGGTTGAATAACTCTCTGTATAAGGAGCTTTCGCAATAATAGCCTCAATTTGCTTAGCTATCTTATCACTTTTTTGTACGCTTATTCCTCCAGCTGTATTAGCAATAACCGTGTAAGCACCTTGGTCATTTTGAGGAAAAAACTGACTTCCTACAATTTTCGGGGCCACCATAATGGTGATGATAAAGAGCAAAAATGCTCCGTATACTAATTTTTTTCTATTTGAAACTGCTTTATTGATATTATGGGCATACCCATTTTGAACCCATCTAAATATTTTCCCTGGTTCATCATGAAGCTTTTCAGGGTCAAGAAGAAATGATGAAAGCATCGGAACAAGGGATAATGCAATAATAAGTGACGCTACCACCGACCAGATAATTGCGTAACAAAATGGTATGAAATACTGTCCTATCATTGATGGAATAAATGTTATAGGGAGAAAAATTACCACAATACTTAATGTTGCAAGAATAACTGAAAGAGCAATCTCTGTTGCACCATCAATGGCTGCATTTATCGGTGACTTTTTATACTCTTGCATATGTCGAAAAATATTTTCTATAATGATAACCGAGTTATCCACCAACATTCCAACACCAAGCATGAGCCCAAAGAGTGTCATCATATTCAGATTATACCCTTGAAGATAGAGCATAATAATCGCCGTTAGTATAGAAAACGGAATGGAGAGGGCAACAATTAGTGTAGCTCTCCAATTTTTCAAAAATAAAAATACAATAAGGCTGGCAAGAATCAGTGCAATAATCGCTGCATCTTTGGCTAAATCAACAAACATAATGACAAAAGTTGAGCTATCATCAGAAATGGTTAGCTTCATCCCTCGAGGAAGTTGCGCTTGAATTTGAGGAATTTGCTGTTTTACTATTTTTGCAATATCTACTGCATTCCCTGTGGATGTCGGTATAATATCAAGGGTAACTGTCGGTTGTCCATTAAAATTTGCATATGACTCTCGTGTTGCCGTTCCTACATATACATTTGATACATCTTTTAACCTCAATATTTGTCCACCGCTATTATACACAACAACATTTTGTAGAGAAGCAAGTTTATCGATCTCCTCATTGGCATTGATATTAACCTGCTGATCACCTTGGTTAAAAGTTCCCCCTGGCATATTCGCATAGGCATTGTTAAGGGCATTGGTAATCGTGTTGATATTCATATTGAGCGATTGCAGTTGATATGGGTTTAGATCTACATGAAATTGTCTCTCTAATCCTCCATAAACATCTACCTCCCCAACACCGTTGATCTGTTGAAACTGATCTTGAATGATATTATCTGCGTAATCTCTCATAGCCGCTTCACCACCACCCGCAAGTGAGAGCGTAACAACTGGTGTGCTACTTGACATATCAAACTGCCTTACTATCGGAGTTGTAATTCCTGTCGGAAGATCCTTTGTTAGTCCATTTACAGCCGCTTGAAGCTGAAACACCATATAATTCATATCAGAACCGTAATTACATTGTACAATTACTTGGCTACGCCCTTGCGAAGAATATCCCGTAATTTCATTTATACCAGAAATTCCACTGATCCCGTTGATGATTTTTTCTGTTACTAAGGTATCCATTTCACTTGGAGCGGCACCCGTATAAGATACTTGAATCGACGCTATTGGCATATTAATGTTAGGAAATTCCGCTAGTTGCATATTGGCTAAGGTAATTGCCCCAAGAATAATCAAAACCAACATGAACATACATGATGTTACGGGGCGTTTTACGAAAAAAGTTACTAAATTTTTCATCTTTTATGCTCCTTTAGGTTTATGTCCGGGGGGGGGCATCATTGTACTATTTCCCGAAGTCACACCACTTCCAGAAATAGTACTCGCACCAGAAACATCTTTTTCATTTAAAATTTTAACACTTTCTCCATCATTAAGGGTAAATTGCCCCTCTGTTACTACCAAATCCCCTGCTTGAAGACCCGTTGCACTTATTCCCATGTTATCTCCAAAGGTTGTCCCCATATTGACCATAACTTCCAGGGCTTTTCCCTCTCGAATAACAAATATATAGCTTCCAAAAGATCCAAGAACGACAGAATTTTCTGGAACGATCAAGCTTTGATTTTGCCCGATCATCATGTCTACTTCTGCATACATACCTGGTAGAAGTTCTGTTCCATTTGAATTGATCGAAACTTTTACATCATAAAGCTGAGAGTTCACATCTGCCGCTGGATTAATACTCATAATTTTTCCAATAAATTTTTTATTTATAGATGGAATACTCACCGAAACTTGCGAATTTTTATTTTGAGTCAATTTGTACATATCGTCCGCCGTAACACCTACTATTACAGTCGGTTGACTCTCGCTGCTTACCGTACATAAAACTTGCCCTTGGGTTAGCTGATTTTGACTTGTCGTAACGGTTATACCACTCACATAGCCATTTAAATCCGAACGCACTACAAGTTGAGAATTATTATACTGTGCATTGCTTAGTGCAGCTACTGCTGCGTTGTAATTATTTTCTGCAGCTACATAAACATTTTGCTGTATTAAATAATCACTCTCTGCAACTAGCTGTTGTTTAAAGAGCTTTTGATAGCGATCATACGTGAATTTCGCATTTGCTAATGCTTCTTTCATTGAGCTTACTTGCGATACTGCACTTGAATAACTTGATGCTACGCTTGTGCTTCTTATAGTGAAAAGCACTTGCCCTTTATTTACACTTTGACCATTTACAACATTGATACTCTCTAATGTTCCAGCACTCTGCGCTGTGTACGTCACAGCATTATTCATAATAATATTTCCACTCCCAGTAAATTCATCTCCCACTAACCCTTGAGTTACTTTGGCAACTTTAACATTAGCAGCATTCACCATTTTTGCAGCTTTAGAATTCCCATGTGCATTTTTTTGATAAACTCTATATCCAATCAACAGTATGACAATAATAACAATTATAGCTATTATCCACTTTTTATTTTTCACTTAATCCTCCTAAAATTATCCTTGTATCATACTCATATACAGATCATAGTTATAATATAGATTCAATTCATTATTTTTCAACAGAATCTGACTTGAGTACATATTATTTTCAGCAGTCATAAAATCTATCGAAGTAATGAGCCCGGCTTCATAACGCTCTTTTTGTGCCGCATAATTTTCTTTAGCACTCTCATATTGTACTTTAAGTGCAACTTCCATATTTTGATACTGAACCACAGTATTATACTCTGTACGGATAGAAAGCATATAATTATCTATATTTTGTTGTGTCGTCATTTTTAAGCTATTGACATTCTTCTTAGCCATTTGGTAGGCAGATATATTTTGTCCCCAATCAAATATTGGCATTGAAAGGCTAACTCCGTAACTCCAACCCCATGAACCATTAAATGCATTAGGCCAATTTGTTCCACCGGTAGCGTAAGTTCCTGTTAACGCAATGGTTGGAAGAATATTACTTAGCCCTTCTCCCATATCTACAGAACTTTGGTAAGCATAGTTATCATTTAGGTATTTCACATTACTTGTATTTTCAGCATTAGCTACATCTTGATCTAAATTTCGCTTTGTAATATCATCTGTCACTTTAGGCAGCGGTACAAGCGTAATATACTCAGAACTTGGAATATTTAAAGTATTTTTTAAATTCAACATATCTGAATCGTAGGTGTTTTGTGCAGTTAACAAAATGGTTTGTGCTTGAGCTACTTGATATTGAATATCTAAAAGATCACTCTTAACAATCATATTCATTTGAAGCAGAGCCAGTGATCTTTTTAAATTTTCTTGATTTACTTTAATTTGATCCTTTAATACACCTACTTCATTAAAATCTTGTAAAACTTTGACATACTGACTTTCAACACTCATTACAAGTGTTTTTTGGTTTTGATTCAAACTATCAAATGAAATATCTTTTGCATTTAATGCCCCTTGTACTCCCATAAAAATACTTGAACTAAATATCGGCTGAACAATCGAAAGTTGATTCGAAATAGAATTTCCCGAAAGGGTTGTTCTTGAATTTTGCGGTGAATAGAGAGAGTTCAGTGATGCATTTGGCAAAACTGCTCTTATCAAATCAATTCGTTGTGTATTTAAAACTTCACTATTATTGATATTGATTTGTGATGTATAACTCGAACCTAGTGCGATGCTTTTTGCTTGATTTAATGTGAGTTCCGATGAAAATGTTACAGCAGATAATGCACATAATGTAGCTACCAATACTAGTGTTTTTTTATTCATTTATCTCTCCTTTATTTATACAATTGATACTTTTTAAAAAACCAATAAATATTTCATAAAGCATTTTAACATCTCCGCTAAAATCTGCTTTTTTTTCTCTATGTTGCTTTATAAAGAAGAAAATCGATGAGCGTATAACTGTTAATATCTTCCCAAGTTCACTCTCTGTAATGTTAGGGTATTTCTCAATTACTACTGAAAATACAGTGTTTCTCATGATGTTTTGAAAACTCTTATGAACACTTTCGATATGTTTTAATACCACTTCATCTTCAATTATGAATAAGTAGGCAAGACTTCTGTGAAGATTCATGGCACTTTCAGTATGAAGATAGAGCTTTTTTATATAGGCGTATATGCGTTCTTCAAAAGAACCCTCTTCTTTTAACAATTTCACTAGTTCACACTCAATTTTTTCAAACTTCTTATCTACAACGGCAAGAAAAATATCTTGTTTTGTTGGAAAATAATTGTAGAGCGTTCCAACGGAAACTCCTACTTCTTTTGCAATAGTACGTGCATCTACATTTAAATAAAATTCTGATAAAAAAAGCTTTCCCGATACTTTTATAACTTTTTTTTCAATACCTTCAATTATTTTAGGCATAATTCCTCCGAAAATGAACGACGTTCAATTAAATGATACCATGTTTTGCCCTAACCGTCAACGCATCTCTAAACAAAATTTATTTTTAGGCAATTAGTTTTTAAAAATAACCAACTATAATTCTGCAACATTTATGTCGTTTCAACCAAACTGAGGTCTTTGTTATAGAACTCCTTGATTTTTTAAAAATTTCATTTAAAGGATTTTAAAAAAAGCCCTCTGTATGATCCATGTGTCGTAGCGCATCTCCTTGCCTCTGATATTTTCATAGAAAAATTGTGCTTTTCGATATCGATCGCGAATAATTTATATCTCTACTTATGAGTATTTTCTTTATACTTTTGAAATCTTTCATTAACCATTTTTTGTGTCTGAACTAAAATTTCTATGGGGTCGTCACTTTCAATGGGTGGCAAAAATTCCATAATGATATCTCCATATTTTATCTGTTTCAACTTCCTTGAGGTCTTTGGAAATGCTTCAAAAGCACCATAAATGACAAAAGGAACTACAGGAATTTTCAATGTCGCAGAAAGCTCTGCAAAGGTCCTTTTAAACGGATAAATTGCCCCATCTGGAGTGCGAGTCCCCTCCGGAAAAATAATGAGATTTTTGTTTTTTTTCAAGATGTAAGCAGCTGCTTGTACAGAATTCATAGCATTTTCGTTCATATCCATAATCATCGTATTGACATTTCTTCCTAAAAACCGCTTCCAAGCTCTATCAAAATTAGTGTGCTTTGCAATAAAATAACTGTTTTTCATTTTTTTATAAGGTATCGCTGCCCAAAAGATAAACGCATCTACAAAACTTTGATGGTTTCCAGCAAAAATAACATTTCTTTCAGGAATATTTTCCAATCCTTTAATGATTAAGTTACTCTGTTTTTTAAATCCATATCGACTTCTAATTTGCGCAAACCACACAAATAAGCCTTTCGGCAGTGTCAAATCATACGGAGTATTCAACATCTCTCCAAAATTCATCTCTTGTGCTTGTGCAAACTGCTTATGCTTTTCAACATACTCAGCTAATTGATGTACTAAAAGCTTATCGGCTAACTCTGTTGCCTCAATATAAATTCCAAATGTTCTCTTAATGTAGCTTTGAAGCTCTAAAAATTCGAGTGAATCAAGCCCTAAATCAAATTCGATATGAGAATCTGGCAGTATTTCGCACTGCTTAAGTTCATAAAGAATTTTTTTCAAAAGCCCATAACTCTCCGTCGTTGGCTCCTTCATCTCACTCTTTTTACTCACTTTTGCTGTTCCATTTGCAATATCCTTAAGCTTAAAACGCTTAATTTTCCCAATCCGCGTCTTTTCAAACTCCTCTTGAACTATTTTAATATCTAAAACTTTCAAGTAAGATTTTGTTTTGGTATTATATTGATTCAACACCTCTCGAACAACCGCTTCAAAATTAGAAATTCTATGGCTAAGGACAGCTTGCATATTAGGAAAAACTAGGGCTAGTAGTTTGTTTTCAAATTCTACAACTGCAACTTCTTGAATGATTCCGATTTTATCTTCAGCTATAATATCTTGCTCAATCATATTTGGATCCACGTTCTTACCATTGGTAAGAATAATCATATCTTTAATTCGTCCTTCAAGATAGAGAAACCCCTCGCGAAATTCTCCTCTATCTCCCGTCATAAAATATCCATCTTCTGTAAATACAGTCTTCGTTGCTGCTTCGTTATTAAAATACCCTTTCATAACGTGAGGGCCTTTTACCAAAACTTCACCCTCTTCAGAAATTTTAATATCACATTCAGCGAGGGCAACCCCTTTTCCTATACATCCAATAGGATCATAGGCTGCACGAGATGAAAATGCGATGAGTGGTGCACACTCTGTCATCCCATACCCCTCTAGAAGATCAAAGCCCAACGTTCTAAAATCCTTCATCACCTCCACAGGAAGTTTTGCTCCGCCAGATACAAGAAGTTCCATTCTTCCTCCAAAAGCCTGATGCACTTTCTTAAACAGTTTTCTTCTTATGCAAATTGGCATCTTCTCAGCTATTTTAAAAATGGTACTGCTTAGCTTTTTAGCACGAATTTTTGACATTATTCCTTTATGAAACATTTCAAATACACGTGGAACCCCTGGAAATACAGTCGGTTGAAATTTAATAAGTCCTGCTTTTAAACTCTCAGAATCTAATGCATAAACAAAATCTAACGCTATATTAAAATGTAGTCCTGTCAGCAAACAGAGCAGCGGAAAAATATGATGTTGAGGTAGTATCATAAAAAAATTATCATAATTTTCAATGACGATTTTTCCAGCATGAACGGCTCGCATATTGGTATAAATATTTTCAAAAGTAATGACAACCCCTTTAGGACTTCCTGTCGTTCCAGAAGTATAGATAATCAAAGCCTCTTCACTTAATTCAGGAATTTCAAAATCCTGCGCACTCTCTAACCCTGTATACTCATCATAAACAAATAGAGAAATATCTAAACCTAGTGCCTCCAGATACTCTTCTATCACCACTTTTTTTTCTTTCGATGTCATAACGAATTTCGCACCACTGTCACATACAATGTGTTGAAACTCCTCTCGGGTACTATTGGCGTCTAGCATTACTGCAACCCCTTTATTCATCCAAATAGAGAGTAGTGCTGGAGCATATTCAAGCTGATTTTGAGAAAAGAGAACGACTTTGTCGCCGCTCTCAATTTTCAACTGTTTCGCATAACTTTTGGTGAGCCCTAATACTTTATCTGCACTAAATTCTCTATGCATGTCACGCATTATAATACGTGTTCCAGAGGATATAAATTTCATACCTTCTCCTTTATTTCATTTTATGAATTTCTCAGAATTTAACTCTAGCAATATATATATATTAGTGCTATATGCCCTAACTTAATACGATTTAAGATTTTTGATACGTCAGTCTATATTCTTTAAATTTCGCTTCTATATTCTTTTGAGTTACTCTTAATATCTCTTTAGAATCAGCACTCTCCACTAGGGGTAAAAACTCTATAACAATATTTCCGTATTTCACCTCTTTAAGCTTTTTAGACGTTTTTGGAAAAGCTTCAAAAGCACCATAAATGACAAAGGGAACTACGGGGATTTTTAACGTCGCAGAAAGCTCCGCAAACGTTCTTCTAAACGGGTATATCTCCCCATCTGGAGTTCGAGTACCCTCTGGGAAAATAATGAGATTTTTATTTTTTTTCAAAATGTAAGCTGCCGCTTGAACTGAATTCATCGCATTTTCATTTGCATCCATAATCATCGTATTGACATTTCTTCCTAAAAAACGCTTCCAAGCTCTATCAAAATTGGTATGTTTTGCAATAAAATAACTACTTTTCATCTTTTTATAAGGCATCGCTGCCCAAAAAATAAACGCATCTACGAAGCTTTGGTGATTTCCAGCAAAAATAACATTTCTCTCTGGAATATTTTCCAACCCTTTTATAATTAAATTACTCTGTTTTTTAAATCCATGTCGACTTCGAATTTGTGCAATCCAAACAAAGAGCCCCTTTGGCAGTGTCAAATCATACGGGGTATTTAATACCTCTTCAAAATTCATCACTTGTTCAACTGAAAACTCTTTATTTTTCTCAATAAATTGAGCTAACTGATGTACCAGCAATTTATCTGCTAACTCTGGAGCTACCATATGAATTCCAAAGCTTCTCTTGATATAACTTTGAAGTTCTAAAAATTCTAACGAATCAAGACCCAAATCAAACTCAATATGTGAATCTGCTGAAATTTCACACTGCTTTAGTTCTGAAAGAAATCTTTTAAGCATAACATAGCTCTCTGTAGTAGGTTCCTTCATCTCGCTCTTTTTAGTTAATTTAGCTGTTCCATTTGCAATATCTTTTAACATGAAACGCTTAATCTTTCCAATACGGGTCTTTGGAAACTCCTCTTGAACTATTTTAAAATCTAAAACTTTTAAATAGGATTTTGCAGTTGCATTGTATTGATTTAAAACCTCTCTAACAACTGCTTCAAAATTAGAAATTCTATTGTTAAGTACTACTTGCATATTTGGATAAACTAAGGCCAAAAGTTTGTTTTTAAATTCTAAAACAGCCACTTCTTGTATAATACCAAGTTTATCCTCCATTATAACATCATATTCTATGGTATTAGGGTCTACATTCTTTCCATTAGTTAGGACAATCATATCTTTGATACGTCCATCGAGAAAGAGAAATTCTCCTCGAAGCTCACCTCTATCACCCGTTTTGAAATATCCCTCTTCTGTAAATACTTCCTTCGTTGCCGCTTCATTGTTAAAATACCCCTTCATCACTTGAGGTCCTTTAACCAAAATTTCACCTATATCAGAAATTTTGAGGGTACACTCCGGAAGGTGTGCCCCTCTTCCAACACTTCCTAACGGAACAAATTCACCACGAGATGAAATTGATATCATAGGAGCACACTCTGTCATGCCATAGGCTTCAAGAATATCAAATCCCAAAATTCTAAAATCCTTAATAATTTCAATAGGAAGCTTTGCCCCAGCAGATACAAGGAGATCCATTTTTCCACCAAATGTATTATGAACTTTTTTAAAAAGTTTTCTTCTTATTGTAATGGGCATTTTTTCAGCCATTTTATACATCACGACACTCAATTTTTTTGCACGAATTTTTGCCATGATCCCTTTATGAAACATCTCATATACCCGTGGAACCCCTATAAATATAGTCGGTTGGAATTTAGCAAGACCTACTTTTAAACTCTCTGAGTCTAATTTAAACACATAATCTAATCTAATATTAAAATACAATGCTAGCGTCATACATATTATAGGAAATATATGATGGTGGGGTAAAATCATCAAAAAACTATCGTCCCCTTCATTAATGATTTTTGAAGCTTTCACTGATTTTATATTGGTTAAAATATTTTGAAAAGTGATTACAACACCTTTAGGGCTTCCTGTTGTTCCAGAAGTATAGATGATTAGTGCCTCTGAGCTCAAAGATTCAATTTCAAAATCCTGAGCCGCCTCTTCTGCTTCAAAAACATCATAGACGAATATGGGTATAGTCAGTCCAAGCGAAGTTATATACTCCTCGGCCGTCATTTTTTTCTCTTTTGATGTTACAATTAACTTTGTTAAACTATCACTTACAATGTGATTAAACTCCTCTTGGGTACTATTTGCATCCATCATAATTGCAACGGCTTTTTTGTCCCAAATAGATAAAAGCGCTGCTCCATACTCAAGTTGGTTTTCAGAGAATAATACCACATTATCTCCACTCTCAATTTTCATATGACTCGCATAACTTTTAGCGAGTCCTAATACCTTATCCGCGCTAAACTCTCTATTCATGTCACGCATTACAATACGTGTCCCCGATGATATGAATTTCATATTTTTTCCTTCATATCATTATATAATTCACGTATTTTCAGCATATCTTTCCATGTCAAATATTTAGGACTTCCCTCTTCTAATGCTGAATTTCGAAGTAAGTAACTCGGATGAAATATCGGTATCACAATAATTCCAGACTCTAAGTAAAAGGATTCCCCTCGAATTTTAGATATCGTTAATTTAGTGTGCTCTGAAAGAAAATAATTTGATGCAACATTTCCAACAGCCACAATGATTTTAGGATTAATTAAAGCTATTTGCGCATTTAAAAATTCAGCACAATTTTCTATTTCTGCCTCTTCAGGTATACGATTTCTTGGCGGTCGACACTTCACAATGTTGGTAAGAAAGATTTCTGCTCTATCTAGCTCAACGGATTGAAGAATCTTATCAAAAAGTTGCCCAGCTTTTCCAACAAACGGGCGTCCTAAATTATCCTCATCTTCACCCGGTCCTTCCCCCACAAACATCAACGTAGTGTTAAAACTTCCCTCACCCAAAACACTGTTTTTTCGAGTATAACAGAGTTTGCACCGCTTACAACTTGACACTTGATGTTCAAGTTCTTCCCAAATATCTTCATTTCCTCTCACAACTACCCCCTATATTTCAACAAGATTTGTTGCTATATCTTGGACACTTACTTTAATTTCTTGATTTATTCCTACACTTTGTAGATACTCCGTAACCGTTTTATGAGCTAATCTGTGCGTATTATTATCTTTACTAATATGCGCTAAAAAAATTTCTCTTAAATTTTTAGTATATACACTCTCAATAAATTTTGCCGAACATTCGTTTGAAAAATGCCCTCTCTTACTCTTCACACGCTCTTTTACATCCCAAGGATAGGGGCCCGTTAGGAGCATTTCAGGGTCATAATTACTTTCAATAATAATCGCATCACTGTTTCTAAAACACTCTTTAACTACATTAGTAGCGTACCCTATATCGGTAGCAATTGACAGTTTCGACTCTTGCCTATCTTGAACATTAAATCCTATCGTTTGAATCGCATCATGCATCACATCAAAAGGAGTAATATGAGTGTGCTCTGAGAGATAAAATGTTCTTTCTATATATTTAATTAAATGCTCATCAATTTTTCCGAGCCGTTTTTTAGCTACCTCATAACTTTTTTGAGTTATGTAAATAGGTATTTTGTATTTTCTAGAAAGCACACCTGCACCGAGTATATGATCTCCATGCTCGTGTGTAATGAGAATTGCAGAAAGCGTCGACGTCTCCACACCAATTATTGAAAGCCTCTCTTCAATTTTTTTGGCACTAAATCCTGCATCAATCAAAAAGCGATTGTCACATGTATCAATATAGGTTGAATTTCCCGCACTACCACTACCTAATATACTAAACTTCATCGATTTCTCCTAAATGGGCTAAAGTAGTTAAAAAATCCTGTAAACACAATGTAAATCGCACCTAGTAACATCACAACGAGTGATATGCTCAAAAGTGAAATTGAGCTTAACTTTGAAATTTCGTAAGCAAAAAGCAATACTTCAAACCCAACTACACAACTAAAAATGATAAAAGGGAAGAAATACTCTCGATATTTATCACAAGCTGACAGTGATATGACATCCAAAAAAAGAAACACCCCAAAATAATATAATGTAACAATCTCCAATATAAGTGTCACGAATTGTCCCCCCGAAAATACTCTCACGCCCAAAGGTGATAGATCTCCTGTTTGAATATCTTTTTTCAAAAGAAGAAAATTAAATCTTCTGTAAGAAATTAAAATAAAAACAACTGTAACAATTACTGAAAGCGAATACCCGCGCACTACTGACTCATGACTAAAAACAACAAAATTCAGCCATGAAAACGTGTTCGAAAACAAAATAATCAACACAACTACACACAAACTTATGAAGCTGATAACCTCGAAAATTAGTTTCTCATTACGCCACTTTATCAACCATATTTTGAGTATCAAACTAACAATAAATGTAAGCAACATGATTGAACTCGTATAATTTATAAAAGAACTATGTGAGGCTATATACATCACTAGCAACATAACTAAAACAACGATCAAATACCCACCATTGGTGGATTCATAGTCTATCCGTATGTTCCGACTATAATAGCGCATAGCTCCTATAAGGGCAAAACTTAATGCAACACATAAAAGTATAAATAGCACAAGCAGTGCTTGCGCTATTTTATTTTGAATTTCTGTATCACTTAAAAGTGTGCCTGAAACCAAAACTGCATCCTTTTTAAAATATAATATCACACAAAAAACCACCATAAGAACGCCAAGTATCAAACTATGCTTTCTTACATCTTTTTTCATCTCTTGAATTACAAACATACTAACATTTCTCGCTCATTTTTTTCTTATAGTATAGCATATTTCACATTATCTTGTCATTCCAGTTTGCTTTCAATATCCAAAATCTCACTTTATACTTCAAGAAAACCCATTTCAACTCTGAGAACACAACGTTACCATTTATTAACTGTTTCAATTTAATAATCATATATTCAATTCTTTCTTAATTAATATCTCTTTAATCAGCCACTTCGCTTTCTCGCGAGTAAAGTGAGATATATCTTTTCCACCGATACTCCCATTTTATTATATTTTTTCCGCGTGCACATTTTTATCCCCATCTCTCCATTCATTCTAAAAAACCGCTTTTAATGCTTGACATTTTAGCACTTATTTAGTATAATTAAGCGTATGTCTTTAACATACACAAAAATCACGCAAGCGAATGTTCATAAGTGGTGCAGGGCGACTTGTTCTTATGAAAAAAATACTTGTGGAAGAAAAACCAATTTCAGGAGGATACAAAATGTCAGTAATTTCAATGAAACAACTGCTAGAATCAGGTGCTCATTTCGGACACCAAGCAAAAAGATGGAACCCAAAGATGAAGAGATACATCTTCACAGAAAGAAATGGAATCCATATCCTAGATTTACACAAAACAATCCAAAAAGTAGAAAAAGCGTACGAAGCAGTTAAAGAAGCCGTAGCGGATGGTGGAATTTGTCTTTTCGTAGGAACTAAAAAACAAGCTTCTGAAGCAGTTAAAACTGAAGCGCTAAGAGCAGGAATGTTCTATGTTGATAACAGATGGTTAGGTGGAATGCTTACAAACCACAAAACAATTGCTAAGCGTATCGAAAGATTAAAATCTATCGAAAAAATGCAAGAGGATGGAACTTTAGAAGCTCTTCCTAAAAAAGAAGCTGCTCTTCTTTTAAAAGAACTGGCTAAACTTAAAAAGAATCTTGACGGTATCAAAGATATGCCAAAACTACCTTCAATTCTGTTCATCGTAGATACTAAAAAAGAGACACTTGCTATTGCAGAAGCTAAAAAATTAGGAATCCCAGTTGTTGGAATGATCGATACAAATGCTGATCCTGATGAAGTGGACTATGTAATTCCAGCAAACGACGATGCAATTCGTTCAGTTGCATTAATCGCTAGAGTTGTTGCAAACGCTTGTATCGAAGCTAACCAAGGCGAAAGTTTTGTTGCTGATGAGACTACTTCAAATGCTGAAGAAATCGTAGTTGATGTTAAAGAAGTTGTTGTTGAAAACGTTCAAGTAGAAAACAACTAATTAGTAAAGAAAATTTTAGGAGGAAAGTCTCGTGGCAATTACACCAAAATTAATTAAAGAATTAAGAGAAAAAACTGGATCAGGAATGCTTGATTGCAAAAAAGCCCTGGAAGAAATGGCTGGAGATCTAGAACAAGCTGTAGATTATCTTAGAAAAAAAGGTATCTTAAAAGCTGAAAAAAAAGCTTCACGTGTGGCTTCACAAGGTCTTGTCTTCACAACTGTTTCTGAAGATAAAAAAGCAGGTGTTGTGCTAGAATTTAACAGTGAAACTGACTTTGTTGCAAAAAACCTTGAGTTTATTGCAACTGGAGAAGCTATCACTACTCTTACTTTATGTAAAGAAATTTCTAGTGTAGAAAAACTTTTAGAAGCTAACCTCAATGGTGAAACAGCTAAAAATGCAGTTACTAACCTAATTGCAAAAATCGGTGAAAACATGAATATTCGTCGTTTTAGCCGTCTTGAATCTCCTGAAGGATTTGTTACATCTTACGTTCACTTAGGTGGGAAAATTGGTGTATTAATCTCTTTAAAAGGCGAATTCAATGCAGCGAATGAAGTTAAAGCTAAAGATGTGGCTATGCACATCGCGGCAATGGCTCCTAAATTTTCACGTTCTACTGAAGTTACAACAGATGTAATGGAAAGAGAGATGGAAATCGAAAGAGAACTTCTTATACAGCAAGGGAAACCAGAAAAGATTATTGAAAATATTCTTAATGGTAAAAAAAGAAAATTCTTTGAAGAGAACTGTCTACTTAACCAAGTATTCGTAAAAGATAACACGGTGACTGTAGAGAAATATCTTGGAAATCTAGAACTGATTAAATTCGAAAGATACCTTCTTGGTGATGGAATTGAAAAAGAAGAAGTAAACTTTGCAGAAGAAGTTGCTCAACAATTAGCAGCTAGCAGCAAGTAGGCTTAATTCGAGGGACTTTTTGTCCCTCTTTTTCTATGTAAAACAGTAAAAGGAGAATCTATGTCAACTTTAGTGTACAAAAGAGTGCTTCTCAAGCTCAGCGGCGAAATGCTTATGGGAGATTCTGGCTATGGGATTTCTGCTGAAGTCTTAGAGCGTGTTTCAAATCTTATTAAACCTCTTCATGCAATTGGGTGTGAAATTGGTGTTGTTATTGGTGGAGGTAACATTTTCAGAGGTATTACAGGTACAAAATCAGGGTTTGATCGTGTAACTGGAGACCAAATGGGAATGCTGGCAACCGTTATTAATGCCCTAGCACTTTGTGATGCTTTTCAATCAGTTGGTGTGCCTTCAAGTGTCGCTACAAGTTTTGAAATTTCTGGAATTACCTCTGCATTTAATGCAAAAACAGTCCGAAAAAAGCTTAAAAATGGTGAAGTAGTTATTTTCGGAGGCGGAACAGGAAGTCCATTTTTTACAACCGATAGTGCTGGAGCACTTCGTGCTGCTGAGCTTAATGCTAATCTCTACATTAAAGCAACCAAAGTGGATGGAATTTTTGATAAAGATCCCGAAAAATTTGCTGATGCTATTAAATACGACAGTATTTCTTATACAGACTGCTTAAATAAAAACCTTCAAGTTATGGACTCCACTGCATTTTCACTCTGCAGAGACAACTCTATCCCTATTATCGTATGTAATTTGTTTAAAAAAGACAATATATTGAATGCTATCAACGGACAAACGGTTGGTACACTCGTAAAAGGAGAATGACATGAACCCAGTAGCTGATATAATTATGCATGATTTTCAAGAAAAGCTTGATAAAACATTAGAAAAAGTCAAGGAACATTTAACTGCTATTCGTGCAGGAAGAGCCAATATAGGAATGCTTGATTCTGTATTTGTAGATTATTATGGAACACCTACACCCCTAAAGCAAGCAGCAAACCTCTCTACAATAGATGCTCAAACAATTTGTATCGAACCATGGGATAAATCAATTATGAAAATGATTGAAAAAGGTATTACAAGTTCTAATCTTGGACTAACACCTTCAAATGATGGAATTAAAATGCTTATAAAAATTCCAACTCTTACTGCTGATAGAAGAAAAGAGTATGTTAAGATGGCAAAAACTCAATCAGAAGATGGGAAAGTAGCTATTAGAAACCTGAGAAAAGATACTAATAACAAACTTAGAAAAGCGCAAAAAGATGGTGATATTACAGAAGATGAGCTGAAATCATATGAAGATAACGTTCAAAAACGCACGGATAATTACATCAAAAAAATTGATGATAATTTAGCAGTAAAAGAGAAAGATATTAACACACTATAACTATTTAAAGTGCGCTTAGAATATTAAATCTCTTTGAATTTTTCATTGCATTGGGACGCGATATATGGTACAATTAAATGAACTATACTTATGAGGAGGCATTAAAATGGCATATCATATCAATGAAGACGCTTGCGTAGCTTGCGGAGCTTGTGCTGGAACTTGTCCAGTATCTGTAATTTCTGAGACAGCTGAGGGGAAATACACAATCGATGAAGATTCTTGTGTATCTTGCGGAGCTTGTGCTGGAGTTTGCCCAGTAAGCGCAATCGCTGAGTAATTACAACCAAAAAAGGGTAGCCTATAGGCTACCCTTTTTTTATTGCACTTATAATGAAACCTCACATGAATTTTTATTTTCGCTTTTCAAAATGCATACGACAAATCTACACTTGAAATTACTGAGTAACTTTTGGGCATATCTGGTACAGCATTTTGTGTATGAAGTGTTGATCATAAAGGAAAGAAATAATTGTCATATATCCCCCGTTTATGATTACAAATAGCGTTATTAAAATTCTACAAAAGTCTAGCATTTTTTAACAATAATCAAAAAAACGAAAATTTTACTAATTGATCTTTTAATCCATAATTATGAACCTCTATCTTTAATTTGCATCTATTTTTATGCCATTAGGTTCTAAAATCATAATTTAATTTCGGTCATTTGCACAAAAAAAAGAAGTTTCAAAAACTTCTCTTTTTCTAATTATTTTATTCTTCTAATGAATTCCGTAGTTGCTAATTAACGGAAATACATATAATATCATTAGTTTTACAAAAAGTACTACAAGTGAAACTGCAATTGAAATAACGCCACCGATAATTAAAAAGGTTATAAAGTTTGCAAGAAGTAACCACCAAAAACTTACACGGCTTATTTCTGAGAACATAAGCAACAGATTTATCGCTCCCCATACCCCAACAACTATCGAGAGTATCCATGCAATATCACCAACAAATCCTGGAACACGCCCTAAAACATCTAATGCAAAAAACATAGATAGAATTTCTTGGATAATTGTGAATATCGACGCCATACACAAGACTTTTATAATTGACATATATTTCACATGCCCTCTACAAATAACAATAAGTAGTTTTTGGATAATAGCATATAAAAAAACTGCTCCAAAAAGCATCACTAAAGAGGTTACACAGATAATGAGATTTTCAAAAAGTGGAATTGTCCAAAAAAGACCTGTTGCAAAAGGTATCAATACATCAAGTAAAATAAGCAAATATACTAAATGACGAAATTTAAATTTATTTTGAGCATCGCGTGCAGTAGCCCTTGGGTGAAACCAAATTGTTTTCCAGTACATATCGTCCTCCTAAAGTAGTGAACCTGAACCTGTAACCACCATTGCAATAAAAAATGCAATAGCAATCAAAATAATTATTACAAACGAAATCACCACAAAAATGATAATCAAGGTAATAATCGTATATCCCAGTAGTTTCCAAAAATTCGCTTTAGAAATTTCAGAAAGCATTATTACTCCTGTAATAAATCCCCAAATCGTAAATATATAACCAAGAACTAAAAAACTAATCCCTATAAAGTCCATATGATAGATTCCATGACTGGTAAATAAATAATGAATAACCACAAAAATACATTGAGCAACATAGAATAGTCCTGACCCTACCGTAATATCAACTGCATCAAAATACCTAATTCTTCCACCAGCAAGTCTCACTAAATACTTACATATTATTGCCCAAAGAAATAACGATCCAAATAGTGCAAATGCGCCAATTGCAACCCCTATGACATAGTCTAAACTAGAAATAGGAAGCCTCATTACCGTAATTGGAAATAAAAGTATCATAATAATTTCAACATAAAGCATTGTTGCAAAATTATGTTTTTCTGTAATATTATGTGCTGCAATTCTTGGTTTATACCATATCGATTTCCAATAGTTAATGTCTCTACCTATTGTCTTGTTATCCATCTTTCCTCCTAAATACTCTCCATATTTTAATTATAATACACTAAAACATGAATATGCAAGTAGTTTTTCAAATATAATTAAAAATTATTCTTTATAGCAGTATACTTGGTAAACGTGAATTATTTGTTAACTTTCTTCATACAATAGAATTTCCTAGAAGTTTATGATATAATATAGTTATTAAATTATCTTTAGATTCATCATTAGAACAACCTTTATTGCTTTAAAATCAATATCAATATACTCGTATTTCAGGAGAAAAAATGAGTCTTCAGCATATAGCTATTATTATGGACGGAAATGGACGATGGGCCGAAAACCAAGGTTATAAACGTATTAAAGGTCACACAAAAGGTGCAGAGGTTGTTCGAAATATCACGACTTATTGTGCTGAAATTGGCATTAAATATTTAACCCTTTATGCCTTTAGTACTGAAAACTGGAAGCGTTCTAGTGAAGAAGTGGCTTTTCTTATGGAGCTTTTGGCAACATATTTAAAAAAAGAACTTAAAACTTATATGAAAAACAATATTCGTTTTCAAGTTATTGGGGATTTATCAAAATTTTCACTCAGTTTACAAAAACAAATCAACAAATGTATCAATGAAACAAAAAATAATAGTGCTCTGACTCAAATTCTAGCTCTTAATTATGGCTCTCGTGATGAAATTATTCGTGCCATCAAAAGAATTCCTCAAGACGCCATAGCATCATTGAATGAAGCAATATTTGAAAGTTATCTTGACACTCAGGACACGCCCCCAGTGGATCTACTGATTCGCACTAGCGGTGAAGAGCGCATCTCAAATTTTTTACTTTGGCAAATTGCTTATGCTGAATTTTATTTTACCCCGGTCTTATGGCCTGATTTTACAGAAAATATATTAGAAGATGCAATCTCAGTTTTTAACTCTCGGGAGCGTCGTTTTGGAGGAATGCATAATGGTTAGTCGTTTAGTATTTGCTGCAATTTTTATTCCACTTCTTTTGTGGATGATTATTTCTGGAGGAGTCCCCTTTTTGGTGATGTGGGAAATTATCGTAGGCTTTATGCTCTATGAATTTTATGACATGATACAAAAAAAAGGAATTCAAGTATTTAAAAAAACAGGTATGGTTCTTGGACTCTTGCTTCCCATTATCTATTTTCTTTCAAATTATATCGACGCTATTGAACACGAGAAATTTATGTATTTTTTCTTAGTAATTTGTTTTTTCATTATTGTCGCACGTAAGATACTACAAAATAATCCTCACAATATTTTAAAAGAAGTCGGGTTCACTCTTTTTGGTCTCATTTATATTGTTTTTCTATTCGCTTTTCTCCTTCGAATGCTTTTGATGCCAGATGGTAATCTCTGGGCTCTAACCACTTTTTTACTCGTTTGGGCAACGGATAGTGCAGCGTTCTTTGTGGGTCTTTCCATTGGAAAGCACAAGTTAGCCCCTAATATCAGTCCAAAAAAGTCCATCGAAGGTGCTATTGGTGGTCTTTTAGGTGCTATTGGAGCTATGATTATCATCCAACACTGGTATCTTGCGAATTTGCACTTAAGTTGGGGATTCGTTATCGGACTTGGATTTTTTGCCGGAATTTTAGGACAACTTGGTGATTTAACAGAATCTGCGATTAAGCGCGATCTAGATATTAAAGATTCAAGTACAATCTTACGCGGCCATGGAGGCTTTTTAGACCGTTTTGACAGTATCCTTTTTGTTGCACCTCTTGTCTACTATTTTGTTCGCGTTTTTATCCTTGGAAATTAATTAAGGAGATATCATGAAAAACATTGCCATTATTGGTTCCACTGGAAGTATTGGAAGAAATGCACTCGATATTTTATCGTCTCTCAAAGGCTATAAAATCATTGCTTTAGGGGCTCATAGTAACATTGCCCTCCTTCAAACTCAAATAGAAAAATTCCATCCTAAATACGTTTCAATTGGAACGGAGGAAGGATATAAAATATTAAAATCTAAGTTCCCAAAAATTCAAATACTTTTTGGAAATGAAGGTTTGAAAACCATAGGGGCTTTAGATGAAACTGACATTATTTTAACGGCAATCTCTGGCGCTGTGGGCATTGAAGCAACGGTTGAGGCTATAAAAAAAGGTAAACGAATTGCTTTGGCAAATAAAGAGACAATGGTCGCAGCTGGCCCTATCATTCAAAAACTTTTAAAGGAATATCCTAAAGCTGAAATTATCCCTGTGGATAGTGAGCATTCTGCTTTATTTCAAGCACTTCATAGCGGAACACCTCGAGAGATTAAAAACCTCATTTTAACAGCATCCGGTGGACCTTTTAGAGGAAAATCCACCGATTTTTTAAAACATGTTAGCGTTGAACAAGCACTCAAGCACCCAAACTGGTCTATGGGAAGTAAAATAACCATTGATAGTGCTTCTTTAGTCAATAAAGGACTTGAGGTTATTGAGGCACATTTTCTCTTTAATGTCGACTATGACCAAATCAAAGTAGTCGTTCACCCTGAGAGCATTGTTCACTCTATTGTTGAATTTTGTGATAATTCTATGATCGCACAAATGGGGACACCTGATATGAGACTGCCTATTCAATACGCCTTTACTTTTCCAGAAAGAAAATTTAATACAAGAATTCCTGAACTTGATATCTATTCACTCTCAAATCTTCATTTTGAAAAACCTGATTTAGATACGTTTAAGGGACTACAACTTGCTTTTGATGCAGGAAAAATGGGGGGCACTTCACCTGTTGTCTATAATGCAGCAAACGAAATTGCTGTTGAGCTTCTTTTAAATAAAAAAATTGAGTTCTTAACACTCTACGAAATCATTGAAAAGGCACTCATTGTCTTTCCAACACAAAAAATCACCTCTCTTGACGATGTCTTTACTGTCGATAAATCCGTAAGAGAGTTTGTCAGAAAAAACTTTGGAGTATAACATGGGAAAATTGATTATTATTGAAGGCAGCGATGGAAGTGGCAAAGAGACACAATCAAAAAAATTAGAAACCGCACTATTAGAAAGCGGCCATAATGTTAAACGTATTGAATTTCCTAACTATACAAGTCAAAGCTCTGCATTAGTAAAAATGTATCTTAATGGGAAATTTGGTAATAATCCCTCTGATGTTAATGCTTACGCGGCTTCAACATTTTATGCAGTAGATCGTTTTGCCAGCTACCAAACAGAGTGGAAAGTATTTTATGAATCAGGCGGTATTATTATTGCGGACAGATACTCTATTTCGAATATGATACATCAAGGCTCAAAAATTACTGATGCAAAACAACTTGAAGATTTTCTTACTTGGGTTGAAGATTTTGAATTTGATAAACTCAAACTTCCTAAACCTAATTTGATACTTTTTCTCGACATGCCAACCAAAATTAGTAAAGAGTTAATGAAAAATCGAAAAAAAGATAATGATTTAGAGTGTGATATCCATGAAAAAGATTATGATTATCTTGAAAAAAGTTATCAATTCGCAAAAACTCTCGCTCAGAAATATTCATGGAAAACTATTCCATGTAGCTTCAAAGAGGGGGCATTAACAATTGATGAGATTCATCAAAATATATTTGTTCAAGCGAACTCTATCTTATAGCGGATCGCTAAAACGTATAGAATTCAATAATTTATCATACCGACTGCTAATGCTGGTATCTATGAACTTTAAAAATAGATTCCGGTACTATGACCAAAATGACAAGCGAAGCATCCATTCTTCATATTTAAGAAAACAGCTATAATATAAAAGAAACCTCGAGTAATGACACTCGAGGTTTCTTTTAATATGGGTAGTATAATACGGTTAATTTTTGACTTAAAGCAAAATCTGAAAATGAGACATACGGTACATTATTCTTTGCTATAACAGAAGTATAAAGTCCCTCTTCATTTGTAATACCTGATTTTCCAACTGTACTCCACACTAAACCATCATATTTTTTAACAGTTAATTTTGAAGTATGAGCCAGGTCACAGTAACTTACATATAAAAGAGAACTGCTCACTGCGTCAAGTGAAAGGTTTTGAACATCACCATCGCTCATTCCTCCAAGTCCTAACTCTGTCCAAGAGCTCGTGTACTTAGAAACATGTGCTTCTCCTGAACTTTCACTTGCAATTGAAGGGGTATAGCCAATATAATTTTCCCCTACGCTCGGGAATATTTTTTCCCAAGTTGAACCATAAAGTCTATAAATTGCAACGGTATCATTGTTATTACTCTCTCTAAATGAAGCATATAAATTCCCATTGGCGTAGATTAAATTGCACTCTTGAACCCCACCATTTCCAAACCCAACATTCCCTTTATTTGTCCAGCTACTTCCATTCCACATTTTTACAGTTGCTTTATCTCCATTTGCCCCATCTTGATATAATACATAAACATTCGTTCCATCGGTTTCAATAGAGGTATGATAGGCTCGTCCACTACTTATGCCTGGATTTCCCAATGACTGCCATGCTAAAGCATACTCCCCAAGTATTGATTTACTCTCATTAGCCTTTAGAAATACTGTCCCATCATCAGGCGTGGTGGTTGCCGTATAGCGTTGACCATTAATCTCAACAATTTCGTAAAAAACAGTATATCTAATACCATCGCTAGTTGCTGGAAGTGAGACTGATGTGTTTTGATTAACTATAACATTTGGAACAGTATATACAAGATGATTACTTTGATCAAAAATTTGGACATTGACACTCGCTTGTGAAATTCCAGTTGGCCTTAGTATAACCGTTCCTTTACTGCTTGTATTCAGTGTACTTGCAACGACACTCTCACCTTGAACAAATGTAGCAAGTCCTTGCTGTGATACTGTAGTCTCCGTATGTACCACTCGATTAGATAAAAAATCAACACTAGTCGTAATACTTTCACCTGGGGTAAGTACTAAGCCAGGTGTTAAAAATTTCCATACTTGTGTATTGCCTGTAGTTGATTCAAGTGTGGGTGGATTACTTCTTACACCGTTATAAAGTCCAGAAGAAAACGTTGAAAATTCTATTTCTGAAGTGTTTGTAAGCAAAGAGAGTGTAAATTCGCTTACTTCTTTTGCATAAGTTGAAGAGGTATTGGTTATGGTCATTTGCCCAAGTCCTGTTCCATTAGAATATATCATGATTTGAGAAAATCTAACAGTTACGCCACCCGTTGAGTTTTGTGAACTACCACTCGAGCTCCCGCCACCACATCCTACAAAAAATAGACTTAGCAGCAGCATTATAATTCCTATTATAAAAAAATTTTTCATGCCTCCCCCTATGCTTCTCTACTTCGACATATGTTCATCTATTTCACAATAAAATCCCGACAAGAAGTCTGAAATTCAATTTATTATCAAAAAAATTTCACAAAAAATTCATCTTTATTATGCCTCATTATAGCTTCAAAACCAACTAGTGTCAATATACCTATCGGTTAATTTAAAATAATAGTTGAATTGTGATGCTCATACCTTGTATAATATAGCTAAATGAATGTATATTTAGGAGAAACTATGAAATCATATAATTTTTCGGCAGGTCCGGCAATTCTTGCCCCAGAGGTAAAGGAAAAACTTTCAAATTTAATTAAAAAATTCGATAAAAATGAATTTTCTATTGCAGAAATTAGTCATCGAAGCAGCGAGTTTGAAACATTTTTAAATGATACAACTCAACTATTTAGAAAAATTGCACATATTGGAGATGAATTCGAAATTCTTTATCTTCAAGGGGGAGCAAGCTTACAATTTCATATGATCCCTATGAATTTTTTATCACATCATAAAAACGCAGTACTTATTAATACTGGAGTCTGGTCACAAAAAGCATTAGAAGGGCTTCAATACTTCGGGACAGCTGACGTTATTGATAACAAAGGAAATTTTACGCAACTTCCAAATCTTGATTCGCTTACAACTTTTACTCAAGCGGATTATGGGTATTTTACTGACAACAATACAATTTATGGAACAGAGTATCGTTTTGTACCCAATTTTGCGCCAAATCTCCCCATTATATGTGATATGTCATCCTCTATTTTATCAAAAGAAATGGATTATTCTAAATTTGATTTGATATTTGCCGGTGCTCAGAAAAATCTTGGCATTGCTGGGGTAACTGTTGTTATTATCAAAAAAACACTGCTTGAAAAAGTGGATAAAACGGTTCCCGCTATTTTAAACTTTGCCACACAGTCCAAAAATAGCTCTCTTTATAATACACCTCCAGTTTTTGCAATTGCTTCTGTTCGTGCAACACTTGAATGGATCGAAGCTCAAGGGGGAATCAAAAAGCTCGAAGAGCATAATATAAAAAAAGCAGAACTGCTTTATGATTTTTTAGATAGTTCTATACTCTATTATAATGATAATGAGAAAAGCTTTCGTTCTCGAATGAATGTTGTATTTAAACTTAGAGATGACAGCTTAACAAAAAAATTAATCAAATATGCTGAGCAAAATGGAATGATTGGTATTGCAGGACATCGGAATGTCGGGGGGCTACGAGCTAGCCTCTATAATATGATGCCTCTTGAAGGTGTTGTCACGCTTATTGATATCTTAAAACAATTTGAAAAAGAAAATTACGGGGGATAAATGTTTAAAATAAAACTTTTAGATAAATTTAATTATGATAAAACCATCTCGATTTCAAAAGAATTTGAATTTGTGGATGATATTTTTAACGCTAATGCAGTGATTGTTAGAAGCTCTAAAATCAACCTATCAGAAATTCCAGAAAATATTAAAATAATTGTGCGTGCAGGAATCGGTGTCAATAATATTCCTCTTGATGCGTGTGCAGAGCGTGGTATTATTGCTTGTAATACACCAGGGGCAAATGCCAATGCCGTAAAAGAACTTGTTCTTCTCGGTCTACTCGCTTCTGTACGTAAAATTGACAAAGCCCTCAAGTGGCTAGATGTAGAATCGTGCAATCCTGATATAGAAAATCTAGTTGAAAAATCCAAAGCACAATTTGTAGGATGTGAACTCACAGGTAAAACCTTAGGAATTATAGGGCTCGGGAAAATTGGCGCTCAAGTGGCAAATATGGGAATTCAGCTCGGTATGCGGGTGATTGGTTATGACCCTCATCTCACTATTGAAGCTGCATGGCATATGGATAAGCTTGTAGAGAGAACCAATTCAGTTAAAGAAATTCTTGTAAATTGTGACTTTATTTCAATTCATATTCCTCTACTTCCTTCTACAAAAGGATATATAAATTCAGATAGCTTTGCGCAAATGAAAAAAGGAGCGACACTATTGAATTTTTCGCGCGGCGAAATTATTGACTCAAATGCACTTAGAACCACTTTAGAGACGGATCATCTTAACCACTATATTTGTGATTTTCCAACAGCGGAGACCATGAATCTTCCTAATACCCTTTTTCTGCCTCATTTAGGGGCATCAACTCTTGAAGCTGAAAGAAATTGTGGAACCATGGCACTGCATATTCTCTTTCATTTTTTAAAGTATGGAAATATTCAACATGGTGTCAATTATCCAACGATTATTGCAGGAGGTTTTACTAGCAAAATGCGTCTGGTTATTCTGCATAAAAATGTTCCAAATATGGTTGGTCAAATTACCTCACTTCTAGCCAAAGAAAGCGTCAATATTGCCGATATGACCAACAAAAGTTTGGGCGAATATGCCATTTCATTACTTGATTTAGACTCTCATTTATCTGCAAGTAACATCGAAAAAATTTCTTCTATTGAAAACATCTTAAAACTCTATACCTATCCATCTCTTGAGGTGTAGTATGCTCGAAAATTTTGGTATTCCTGGGATATTAGAGTTAACTTCTTTAAAAGAGTACAACCAATTTCTTGATACTTCTGGAATGGGTTTTTTTGAGCTTAATATGAATTTCCCCTATTTTACCAGTGAAAAAGTGACTAAGCTATTTCACTCACAGGAAGATATCTCAAAAATTTACTCCATTCATCTTCCTGATAATCTTGATATAGCAGAATTTAATCCAGAAATTCGTGAGGGCAATCTAAATTTGATAAAAAATTTACTTCATGCCATTCCTTATGGAAGTGTGAAAATATTAAATTTGCATCTTCAACTGGGCAATTGTTTCACACTCCCAAATAAAGTTTGTTTTTTTTATGAACTCTATGAAAAAGAATATTTACAAAATATTGTAGACTCAGTAAAAATTTTAGAACCCCTACTTTTAGACAATAAGGTGACGCTTTGTTTTGAAAACACTGGAATTTGTCAATTTTCTTTTATTCAAAAAGCCCTAGAACAAATAGTGCAATTTCAGTGTTGTGGACTCACTTGGGATATTGGTCATGATGCAAAGTCTCATTATAGCGATTCTCACTATTTCTATAATACCCATCAAAATCAAATAAAACATATGCATATTCACGATTTTGATGGTGCTTTAGATCATAAGGAGCTCTTTACGGGAAATATTGATTTAGTTCAAATTTTTAAGTTTATTCAAAAACATCACATTTGTGGTGTGATCGAGACTAAAAATCTCCAAACTCTTAATACTTCTATTGAAAAAATCAAAACTCTATCTTTTTAAACGATAGGATTTTGATTTTATTAAATATTTAGGATACTTCAATTGTCAAATTAAGTGCAACTTAATTGAGAATTGA
>JAPLKR010000129.1 GCA_026387965.1 Fusobacteriota bacterium
TTATAACTATCAAAAGTATGTATAAGATAGTTAGTAATATTATAGTTATTGGCTGTCATCCCTGATTTTTGACTGCTATTAAACATATAATTCAATTTTAACACATTAAATAAATCATAGGAAAACGTATAGCGTGCTGTGCTTCCCATCGTTAAATTAGTTAAAAATGAATCCCCTGTTGTCCCAGCATACCCTACATAAAAAGTAGTACCTGTCCAAGGGTTGATCTCTTTTTTCTTCTTTAAATCCATGGATACTACGTTGAAATTCCCCCATATAGAAGCATCCCCCCAAGGGTTTTGTAGATTGCTTGAAGGGTTAACCAAAGTGACTTTAGTTTTGCTATATACATCACTAAATTTTATCAGTGGACTTGTTGCTATCGACAGAGTTGAGATCATTGTGCTCACTATCAATGATGTTACTACTCTCTTCATTATTCTCTCCTATAGCTTACCAATTATAGATTCAGCTGCCATCAACGCTGGTGAAATTATCTCATCTGCTCCACTGTGTTCTGCTTTTTTTATATTATCAATTTGATCTATTTTAACGATAATTTTAATGTTTACACCCATCGATTCCATTAGAGCTTTTGCGGTAATAATCGTCAAGATATTATCAGAATCCATCTCATTTAGTATAATAATTGAAGATGCTTTTTCAATAGATGCGGCTTTTAATACCTCTGTATCGCTACTCTCACCAATAAGAACAGGGTATCCTTTTTTTTCAGCCGTTGGATGACTTCGATCAATACTATCGATAATAACAAACGGTGTTCGACTTTCAGACAATTTTTTTATCAAAATCCGTGTAAGTGGCGTATATCCACATAAAACTATATGATTTTGCATTCTTCCTACCTTTCTAACAATTTTAAATATTTCTCTCATCCTCTCTTCAATAAGAGGGATAATCACGACAGTAAGCCCCGTTGCAAAAGTTCCAAGGCCAAAAATAATCATCGTTATCACAAACATTTTAGCCGTTTCAGTTAGTGGATGGATGTCTCCGTATCCCACAGTGGCATACGTTACAATTGTGAAGTAAAATGCATCTGTCCAACCTGTGACATTATAAAATTCATTTCTTAGTATATATGTACCTACAACTCCGTAAGTAAACGCACATAAGACTGATATGATAATAATAATTTGATAATAGGTGAAATTATAATGCGTTGATTTAACATTAAATACTGAACGAAAATATAAAAGAAGTACTAAAACACATATATCAACAAGTGATAAAACATTCAATGAGTGGGCGATGAATAAGTCATTTCCAATAAACAAGCACAGCATTGTAACATATAACGTAAATGCACTTTTTTTCCTATTATAAATACCTCTTGCTACCATAATCATAACATAGGCAATAAGCACTTGAAAAAACCAACTGATGTGTACATCACCCGTCGTTTTTTCCATAAAAACATGAAATTCACTCACTCGTTTGCCATAAATAGAGAAAACAAAAGGATAAATAACAGAGATAACCGCGGCTGAACTATTTATCCAAACAAAAATTGCTGCTATTATCGGAATATATTGATGCTTCCAACTTAGTTTATGCATTCTTTTTTTCCTTTCTTTCCGAATTTAAGTATTGCTGACATTATTGTAACAATAATTGCTAGAGGCAGCGTTGTTGTAGAATGATAACAACTAATAACAGTTGCAAAAATAGCACCAATCAATACTTGCATAGTGCCGTATACGGCAGAAGCTCCGCCAATTCCGCTATTAATCAACGTAAACGCAGAGGCACTGCTATTTGCAAATAGAAGACCACATCCAATATACATAACTGCGACAAATGCAATTAATCCTAAATAACTCAATGGAAGTATTGTCGCTAGAGCTACAAGTACCAAAACACTCACCCACATAATAGTAACGCCTTTCGCAATCAAATTATCCATAGTTTTTTTCTTTAAAAGTTTTGAATTTAAATAGCTTCCAAACATATAGATAAAAGTGAGCCCAAACGTTGTGGCGCCAAACTCAATCGGGGTTAATCCTAATTCTTTTTCAAAAAGAAAACTTGCTACTGTAAGATAAGACATCATTATCGCATAGGTACAAGACGCCAGCAAATTATATCTTAAAAAATCCCTGTTTTTCAAAATATTACTCGTATTTCTTATTATTATTTTAAAGCTAAATTTTATTTCATAGTTAATGTTACCCTCTTCTTTATACTTAAAGCTCATATAAATAGCCAGTAAGTTATAAATAAGTAACATCACAAAGATAGACCGCCACCCCCACCATTCTTGAAAAAAACTTCCGACAAATGGTGAAAGATCGATCACTAGTGCTAATACCATTGAAAGTCTCGAAGCAAATTTAGCAAGTTCAACACCACTCATTTTATCTCTCAGTATCGCTCGGCTTAAGCTTCCCACACCACTAAATCCAAGCCCTTGAATAAAACGTCCCAGTATTAGAATCCAAATATTTGGAGCTAATGCACAAAGTAGCGTGCCTAGAAAACTGATAATAGTCGCTATAATGAGGATTTTTCTTCTGCCTAAAAAATCAGAGAGGTATCCAAAAAAAATGCCTAATATTCCCATTCCAAAAAGAAATACGGCGACAGAAAATTCTGATGTTTGTGCAGTAGTATGAAAATCATGTGAGATATAGGGAAGCGATGGTATATATATTTCAGCAGCCATCTGGCCAATTGTACTCGTAACAATTAAGAAAAATATAAATTTTAATCTACTTTGGTTAGACATCCCCCCCTTTTTTTTCTTGAAAAGTTATAAATACTTACAACTATTAGAATTAATATTAAGATTATGAAAGCAAGTGGATGCATAAAACTCGGGGGGAAAAGTCCAAAAAATATAGATGCTTCTGCGCCTATCATTATTTGTAATGTGATATAAGTGGAAGAGGCTCTTCCTACGTTTTGATTGGTATGCATAAATGCAAGTGAATAACTATTTGAACACAGAAAACTGCTTCCAATATATAACATACTTATTACAGCAATCATCCCAAACAATGAAATATGAATTGCAATGATAAATAGCTATCCTACTCCAATAAATTCAAAAATTATTCCTACCTTTATTAGCAATTCCATATAATATCTTTGAAGAAGTATTCGATTATGTAGCCCCCAAAACATAAAAACACTTGTCATTACAAATGTAAAAAATCCAAATCTTATCACACTTAAATGTAACTCTCTTTCGAAGATATAGCTTGCGGTTATAAAATATACTACTAAAGTGGAATACGCTAGTCCTGAGATTAGCGCATATTTAACGAAATACTCTTCTTTTAATAAGTGTAGTGGTTTTTAGGGCGCCCTCTTAGATTAAGTTTTTCTTGAATGTAATTCACTTAATAATGCTAAAATATCCAGATAGCAAGTAGTAATAAAAATTTTGCAAGTTCTACGATCTGCATTTTATCACGAGCTACATTTTTTCCTATCGAACCTACCCCACTTAATTCCATTCCTTGAATAAACGTCCTAAAATTAAAAATTTCATTGAAGGGGAATATAAATAAAGAGCCGTACCTATAAGGCTTATTATAGTTGATAATATTAAGATCTTTTTTCCTACAAAAACGCCCGATAGATGTCCAAAAAGAATGGCTTTAGTAGCCATTCCATGCAAAAATATTGAAATAGAGTGTTGAGCCATCTGAGTTGTTGACTTAAAATGTGCCTCTATAACCGGAAGTGATGGAATAAATGTTTCTGATGCAATAGTTCCTAATGTCGATGTTAGAATTAAAAATACTATAAAAAAATTAAATAATCTTTAGTCATTTATCCCCTTAAAAAAAGACTTGAAAAGACCAAAACGAGTAATATTTGCATTTTCATCTATTACAACTTCAATTTGAGGATGTTTTACTGAAAGTATGGTTGTTACTCCAGGACCATGTCCCATTAAAATACAATCTGAATGAATGACTACGCCTATACTTCTTGCCCCCTTTAGATACCCTCGTCCATAAGTATTATCGCAATCTTCTAGAAGTACAATATCCCCAAAACGCATGGTATCGAGACCAATTAGTATATTTGCTTCTTCATCTGCAGTTGTAATATCATAGTCACCAAGATAGCCACTTGGGTTGCCAATTCCTGACCCCATTAAGTAAGCTGGAATCTTGCGTGTTACAGGTACAATCAGCTTGCCATTCTCTTCTCTAATATTTAGGTCTAAAAGAAGTTCTGGGTCAATATTTAGTACATGAATATCAGGGTATTTCGTTAATGCAAGTCCGAGCCCGTGTGATTTTATTTGAATTTTATCATCAATTGACATTTTTTCAAGTGTTTCTTGGTCAAAATGAATCATCACATGCTCAATTCCGCCATGTTTCCCCGTTACAACACCTTTTGCACCTTTTGCATCACCCGAAATAACAGTAGCCTCATTTCCAATACACGAAAGTTTCATTAATGCAAAGTTTTCAGACTCATTGCTGTTTTGAAGACTCACACCAGGTTCAATATGATCACCAGCGAGTCCCGCAACTAAATCGCCTACTTTAACATTATATGTTATGCCTCCTACGCCGGGAAGTGCCATAGATTTCCCACTATGGTGAATTCTAAATGGGTTTCTAAGTGATTGAGGACTATGAATTTTCCCTGCTACAGATTGTATTACGACTTTTTCCATGTTTGTTTTAAGCATTTAGCCTCCTAAAATCAATAAAAATACATATCATATATTATACACTATTTTTTTACCTAAAACTAGTTTTCAAAAAAAAAGGCTACAATTGTAGCGCTCTCTTACTCTTTTGAAATCCTACCCCTACCCTCTGTCATATTATAAATGGCTTCAACAATCTCTAGTCCATTATTTTGAGTATAACTTTGAAGCATTTTGTTACTTTTTAATAGTTCTATATTACACTCACTTTTCTTTGTACTATTTAAACTTTGTATGCTACTGTTACTACCTATATTCTCAAGTATTGAATCAATATCATTTCCATTTTTTTAGCCATAACTGTTCCAGAGCATACTCGATACTTCCTATCTCATACTGACCCACAACACTACCTGTTTTTCTCACAACAAAAATATCTCATAAGCCTTGATCAAAACTAATTTCAGGGGGAGCCCTTGAGTCAGAGCATGAGACAATAATCGCAACTAAGTTTTACTGCATTTTAATCGCTTGAACGCGCTCCATTTTGGTATTTTGGTGAAAACAGGTATCGTTTAAAAAGCTATTATCATCAAAAAGTAGAAGAGTGAGCGCTGCTCCACCACTAATTCCAGTAGTTAAAGGATTATCTGTATTGACCCCACTTGTAACTGCTGAAAGACAAAATAGTGTCAGCAACACAATTTCAAAAATAATTCCATTTTTTTCAACGCCCCCCATTTTAAAATTTCATTTTAAAAGAACCCTATACATGAGTATCAAAAAATGGATCATAACATATAAAATCACAAGGGTAGCGATAACAAATTCTACTTTAGCAAGAAGTAAAATATAGTGAGCTAACTCTTCTTGCCCTGACGAAATAAGAAAAAGATAGAACTTTTGCTGGGCTACCACCCCAATGGCGAGAGGGAAGGTAAACGCTGCAAAGCCTGGATTGAATTTTTCCCTTAAAAGCCTTGTAAAAGCAATATAAAGAAGAAATGTCATTAATATCGCAAGAGTTACAAGAATGTGTAAAATAATTTCATTTGGATGCTTAATCACAGTAAGATACCCTGCTAAACAAAGTGAAGCTGGCGCTGCCATTATTCCAAATGTTGCTCGATTTTGTTTTGTAAGCCTCACATGAAATATAAGCCTATCTAAAAGTAGCGCCATCATCACTATATAGAGGGGAATACAAATTGAAAGTAAAATAGTACCAATTATATCATGACCCATCAGCTTACCATTCACACATGCAACTATAATTCCAATGGGTGGAATATACCAGCTTGGTACAAAACTACTATGTTTGTAATTTTTAATTTGAAAATAAAAAAAAAGTATACCTAGTATAATTTGAAGAGCTATCGCAAATAGCCATAAATTTACTGAAAAACCATTGATACATGATATATTGAATGAGTGCAGTATCCCAGCCCAAATCATCAAACACATTGCTAACGTTGGCACATAGCTCCCAATCACAGGGTTTTTCACTTCACTTAAAAACACTTTTGGAAATCTTAAATCTTTTATTATAATGGAAATCATAAAGATAAAGGCAATTAGCAGAAGTGGTACCTTTTGATAATTTAATCCAAAATTTGACCACGCCGTACTTATGGTTGCGACACCTAACCCGCACCCAGTTAATCCAACAGGTAAATTCTTAAACTTATTTAGCATATTTTCTCCTCGAACTTTTTGCATATATATTTATAGTATTTATAGTATTTATAACTAACATTATCTATATTATCATAGTTCCAAAATTATCGTAAATTTGTAAATTATTTAATTTCTATTATAGCTGTTTGACAAAACTTAAGGAACCGGATATGGTAGAAGAAAAAGGATAATAAAATGCCGAGTCCACTATCAAATGACTTATAGCAGTTTTCCTTAACTATAATTGCAACTTATAGCAGATTGCTAAACGTATAAAATTCTAGAATTTGTCATACCGACTGCTAATGCCGGTATCTACGAACTTAAAAATAGATTCCGGCACTATAACCAAAATAAAAAGCGAAGTATTCATTCCTCACATTTAAGAAAACAGCTATAAAATAATTTCTATTAAAAAATAAAATGGGTTCAAACAAAACCCATTTTATATTATTGATTTTGTTTCAACATCTGCTGTTGTATTTGAATCATATTTTGATTCATTCGCTTCAAAAGCTGTTCTTGCTCTTTCAACTGCTGGTAATACTCCTGCTGCATTTTTTTCTCTTGCTTTTGGTTTGATTTTTGTATGGACTTTTGATAATTCTGGAAATTTGTCACATCTTGACTTGTAATAGATAAATTTAATATGTTGCTCGTAATCCCTTGTCCATTTGATACTGCAGAGGCACTTAATACATAACTCCCCACTGTAGGGGCGATATAATAAGTGGCTACCACTTGGCCTACACCATTTTGGCTATTTTCAGCGATATTTTGGCCAATAACAGCTAAATTATTCAAACCATTTAATTTGATATTTTTCACATTTTGTACATTGTTAATGGTCATAGTCACTACACTTGCACCACTTTGATTTTTGCTTAAAAGCGTAATCGAACTCGCTTGACTACTTAATGCTGCACCGCTTATTGAAGTTGAAGCTTTCGCTTTGCTCGGTTGCGGAGTCGCTTGCGGATTTTTAGCTACTGCACATCCTGCAAAGAGGGTTAATGCGATAGCAACGCCGATAATTTTAGTTGATACTTTCATAATTTTTTCCTCCAAATATAGTTTTGTGACTATATTTTACAAAAAAATTGTGAAAATAATGTAAACTTATTTTTTAAAAATTATTTTGCCATTGCCTGTGATACAGCTACAGCTACAGCAACTGTGGCACCTACCATAGGATTATTTCCCATTCCTAAAAATCCCATCATTTCCACATGGGCTGGAACTGAAGAAGAGCCTGCAAATTGCGCATCCGAATGCATTCTTCCCATCGTATCTGTCATTCCATAAGAAGCCGGTCCTGCTGCCATGTTATCCGGATGTAAAGTTCTACCCGTTCCACCACCAGACGCTACTGAGAAAAATTTTTTACCTTGCTCAAGACGTTCTTTTTTATATGTACCCGCTACTGGGTGCTGAAAACGCGTCGGATTGGTTGAATTTCCCGTAATAGAAACATCCACACCTTCTGAATGCAAAATAGCAACACCTTCTCTCACGTCATCAGCTCCATAGCATCTTACTTTTGCTTTTTCTCCATTTGAATAAGCAATTTCTTGAACAACTGTAAGTTTTCCTGAATAATAATCAAATTGCGTTTGAACATAAGTAAATCCATTAATTCTAGAAATAATCATAGCGGCATCTTTACCCAGCCCATTAAGTATTACTTTTAAAGGGTGTTTTCGCACTTTGTTAGCTGCACGTGCAAGACCAATAGCACCTTCAGCTGCTGCAAATGATTCATGCCCTGCTAAAAAAGCAAAACAATGCGTCTCTTCACGAAGTAACATCGCCGCCAGATTTCCATGTCCTAATCCTACTTTTCTATCTTCAGCTACAGATCCAGCAATACAAAATGATTGTAGTCCTATCCCAATTATCTCTGCAATTTCAGGGGCTGTTTTAATACCTTTTTTAATGGCTAGTGCTGCCCCAACCACATAGGCCCATGCCGCATTTTCAAACGCAATTGTCTGAATTTGTTTTGTGATAGTATATGGATCGACACCCTTTTCAAGACAAATGTTTTTTGCCTCTTCTAAAGAGTTTATCCCTGCTTCTTTTAGAGTGTTTTCCACTCTCTCAATCCTTCTCTCATAACTTTCAAATAGTGCCATTTTTCCTCCTATTCATGTCTTGGATCAATATATTTTACAGCTTCGTCAAATCTACCATAATTATTGGTTGTTTTTGCTAAAGCTTCATTTGCATCTGTACCTTTTTTTATCATTTCCATCATCTTTCCAAGATGTACAAATTCATATCCGATAATTTGACTTTCACCGTCAAGCGCTAAGCGCGTTATAAATCCTTCGGCCATCTCAAGATATCTTGGACCTTTTGCTAACGTACCATACATGGTACCAACTTGGCTTCTCAGTCCTTTCCCTAAATCTTCAAGCCCTGCTCCAATAGGAAGACCCCCTTCGGAAAATGCCGTTTGGGTTCTACCGTAAGCAATTTGTAAAAAAAGTTCTCTCATCGCTGTATTAATTGCATCACAAACCAAATCTGTATTCAAAGCCTCAAGAATCGTTTTTCCAGGAAGAATTTCTGCAGCCATCGCAGCAGAGTGCGTCATGCCTGAACACCCTATCGTCTCAACTAACGCTTCTTGAATAATGCCCTCTTTAACATTAAGCGTTAATTTACATGCCCCTTGCTGTGGTGCACACCAACCAACGCCATGTGTTAGCCCTGAAATATCCTTTACTTCTTTTGATTGTACCCATTTTCCCTCTTGTGGAATAGGGGCTGCTCCGTGATTTGGACCTTTTGCAACTGAGCACATGTGTTCTACTTCTGTTGAATAAATCATTTCTTTTCCTCCTTATACATTTGTGATGTATACCTTTTAAAAAATATACATATTTTTGCTACCTTAGTTGATATCTTATGTGAACCTATTCTACACTAATTTTGTAATTTATACAATTATATTCCTATAAAAAAGTATCAATTATACGCCTTCTTTCATAGTTACTCTCGTAACTTCAAGAAAACATACACCTGATACTCTTTAATTATGTCAGTCCAAAATATAAACGCTTATATTTATATTATTTTTTTCACTCTTCCGACCGTTCCTGAAAGAAGTTCTACTTTAATACCATGTGGATGAAACTGAGCATTTGTCAGTATACGCGCAACAAATCCCTCTGTTAAATTCTCGGTTTGTTGGTCCTCTTTTTTTATCACCATCACCTTTATTCCTATCTTAATGTTGCTTCTTTCACGTCCATCTAATGCTACTTTTTCCATTTTGCCTCCCTATTTTATTTTTACTGTTCATAAAACGAAAAGAGTCTCGAAAGACTCTCTTGATATTACTGATTCAATTTAGCAAGTACAAGTTCATTCACAAGTTGTGGATTAGCTTGTCCCTTTGTCTCTTTCATCACTTGTCCCATAAGTGCTTTAATCGCCCTATCTTTTCCAGCTTTAAAATCTGCTACAGATTGAGCATTTGCACTAAGTACTTTTTCAACGATAGTTTCTAATGCTGATACGTCTGAAATTTGCTTTAATCCTTTAGATTCAACAATTTTTTCAGGGTCAATGTCCTTGCCACCTACCATGGTCTCAAAAATCTCTTTAGCAATTTTTCCTGAAATTATCCCTGTATGAATCAGTTTAACCAATTTGCCAAAATTCTCTGAATTAATATGGAACGATTCTATCTCAATTCTACTATCTTTTAGCACTTTTAATAGTTCAGTTAAAATCCAACTGCTGGTAAGTTTTGCATTTTCACTTACTTTTACAGCCGTTTCAAAATAGTTTGCAAGCTCTACATCTTCTGATAAAATGCCAGCATCATACTCTGGAATTTGATACTCCAACATAAAACGCGCTTTTTTCTCTTCAAAAAACTCTGGAAGTTTACTTCTTAAACTCTCAATATACTCTTTTGATACCACAACAGGCGGCAAATCTGGCTCTGGGAAATAACGGTAGTCATTAGCCTCTTCCTTAGAACGCATGGATTTTGTAATCCCCTCTGCTTCGTCCCAAGTACGGGTCTCTTGAACAATTTTACCCCCATTTTCAATCACACCAATTTGTCGCTCAATTTCATAATCAATCGCTCTAGAAACAGCCTTAAATGAGTTCAAATTTTTAGTCTCTGTTCGTGTTCCAAACACACTACTTCCTATTTCCATAACCGATACGTTAGAATCACAGCGCAAGCTACCATTTTCCATATTCACATCAGAAATGCCACTGTACTTTAAAATACTTTTTAATGCATTTAAAAACTCATACGCTTCTTGTGATGTTTTAATGTCAGGTTGCGTTACAATCTCGATGAGGGGAATTGAAGTTCTGTTAAAATTGATAAAACTTTCGCCTAACGCATCGCTGTGCACCATTTTTCCAGCATCTTCCTCAATATGAATCTCACGAATGGTCACTTTTTTCAAATTTCCATTTGGCATTTTATACTCTAACCACCCATTACTTGCATAAGTATGCTCAAACTGGGTAATTTGATAACTCTTCGGCGTATCTGGATAAAAATAATTTTTCCTATCAAATCGCGAATAGGGGTTAATCTCACAATTTAGCGCTAGTCCTCCAATAATTGCAAATTCTAACACTTTCTCATTGAGTTTTGGAAGCGCACCAGGATGTCCTAAACAGACAGGACAAGTATGGCTATTTGCAAGACTATTATCATAATCTGCACTACACTGACAAAATACTTTAGTCCCAGTTTTAAGTTGTAGATGTATCTCAAGTCCAATCACCGCTTCATATTGCTTAGACATTTGCCCCTCCTAAGTTTTCAGGGTAGTGAATTACACCACGCAGTTTTTCGTAAGCGCTTGATACTTTTAAGAGTTTACCCTCTTCAAAGTTGTTAGAAACAAGTTGAATACTTCCATATAAATTACCAATTTTTCCAGTTGGAATTGAAATTCCAGGAAGTCCAGCAAGGTTGGCAGGTACAGTAAAGATATCAATTAGATAGCTATCCACCACACTTAAATTTTCTTCGCATTTAAACGCTACATTGGGAACAGTTGGGGTTAAAATCACATCCACACTTTTGAATGCATTTGCATAAGACTCTTTTATCACCTCTCTCAGCTTCAATGCTTTTTTATAGTAGGCATCATAAAACCCTGCTGAAAGTACATAGTTTCCAACCATAATACGGCGCTTTACCTCTTTTCCAAACCCTTCACTTCTTGATTTCACATACATCTGTTGAATGGTGTCAAACTGCTCAGCTCTGTGCCCATAACGGATACCATCATAACGTGCAAGGTTAGAACTCGCCTCAGCAGGTTGAATAATATAATAGGCTTCAATAGCATATTTCAATGCTGGCATCTCAAGTTCAATTATTTCTGCACCCAGTAATTTTAAATTTTCAATAGCTTCTATGACACTTGCCTTCATAGCATCGTTCACATGAGGGTCATTGACCATACTAGATACCACGCCCACTTTCATCCCTTTTACAGACTCTCCTATAAATGAAGCAAAATCATTCGTAGGTGTTTTTGAACTGGTTGCATCTTTTACATCATGCCCACAAATAGCATTGAGCGTCAATGCCAAATCTTCAGAGTTTTTAGCAAATGCTCCGATTTGGTCAAGCGAGCTTCCAAGCGCCATCAATCCATAGCGAGATACCCTCCCATAAGTCGGTTTTAATCCTAAAATCCCACAATATGATGCTGGTTGACGAATACTTCCCCCTGTATCACTTCCAATCGATATAGGTGCTTGTAAACTAGCGATACTTGAAGCCGAACCGCCACTCGATCCTCCAGCAACACGACTTAAATCAAGAGGGTTTTTAGATGTTTTGAAATAAGAGGTTTTCGTAGAGACTCCCATCGCAAACTCATCAAGATTGGTTTTTCCAAGAATAACAACTCCTTGTGATTTTAATTTTTCAACGACAGTCGCATCATATACACCCACATAGTTCTCGAGCATTTTTGACGCAGCCGTAGTCTTTTCTCCTTTTAATATAATATTGTCTTTTACAGAGATAGGGATACCTGAAAGGGCCGAAATCACTTCACCTTGTGCTATTTTTTCATCAACCATTTTAGCCGTTTTTATCGCCTCATCGAAACGTGTCGAGATGAAACTTCCTACTGCCCCGTCTGTTTTTTCGATTCTTTCAATAAAACTTTCTGTAATTTCGATTGAACTTATCTCTTTAGAACGAAGCATTCTAGCGAGTTCACTCGCTGTCTTTTGATATAGTTTCACGCATCCTCCTAAAGTACCTTAGTGACTATAAACTCACCATCACTATGGGTTTTGCTATTTTTTACTGCTTCAGATATTGAAAGAGAAACGTGTGGCGTATCCTCATTAAAATCATTTTTAAAATCTGATGACACTCTATCTAACTGAATCTTCTCAAGTTCAGCCGTTGGTATGGCTTGTAAATTGTCCACAAATTGAACAATACTATTGAGATCTAAAATTATTTCATTTATTTCGCTTGCATTAAACTCAAGCTGTGAAAGTTGTGCAAGCTTTTCAACTGTTTTATTTTCTATCATTTTGCCTCCAGATTTTGCAAATGCTAAAATTCTAATGCCTCTTAGCTATCACACAAACATTTAAATACTTCATTATATTATACCAAATTCCTTAGCTCTCTGTAAATAGCGAACCCTGTAAAATAATCTATCTACAATAAGTTTTTTTATGAATTATTCTTTTTTTAACCACCGTATTGCTTAACTAACCATATGAATTGGTATTTTCAAAACAAATTTAACCTTATAGATAAATTCTCTACTTGCAAATGTGATAAATATTCGGTATGATATAGTGTACATATTTTAGGAGGTAATTCTTATGAAAAAGCAAATTCTACTTGGCTCAATAGCAATTTTAGCACTTTCAGCATTTTCATTTGCAGATAATGTGAGTGGTGCTTCAAGCATAAGTGGTTCAAGTGTTTTATATTCTAGTGACACAAATAGTAGCGGTTCTACTCAAATATCTGGTAATTCTAATATTACGATTATTCCACTTCCTCAACCAACAGCGAAACCTATCAAACTCATTCTTAATACATATGCTGGTATTAATGCGCCGCTTGCTAGTGCAAATGGTTCATTTAAAAACAATGTTCTAAATCAGTCTTACTCTCAATCTGCAAATGGTGTTTTTGGTGGTGAAATTATGACACCTATTTCTCCAGTAGATCAAATTGGGTTTGGTATGGCTTACTATACTTCAGTTCAACTTGCTAATGCAATCTACCCTTCATACTATAATGGGCTTCCCGTATATCTTGCTTACAAATATTATTTTCCTCTCTTTGGTAACGGTTACGTCCCTTACGTTGAGATGCGTGGAGGTTACAATTTTGTTGTAGGCACTGGGAATTCTAATATTAACCTTATTGGTGGGCTCTACGCAACTTTTGGAATCGGTATGCAAGTATTTGACTGGACATTCCAAATGGATTATTTAGATACTAATGCCGGTGGAAACATCAATGGTCAATCTGGAACCTTGAATACTCAAGGCTTACAATTTACTGTTGGCAAACTTTTTAATCTGTAAATCGTTATAAATCAACGTATTGGTTGAGTATTTGTGTAGTAATATTTCATGGTTTTGTATATACAATGCATGGTTTTAAAAACTTTTTACACCAAAATTACACCGAGAATAATTTAAGAGGGCTGATGAGGCTCTCTTTTCATTATTCACAAATATGTCTATAGTTTGCGATTCTAAATTTCCCTTTGCTTTATTAGGAACATAAATCATCTATTTTGATTTTGAACACATAAGCCACATTATATGTTGCCTAAACTCAAAGAATTGAAATTTAGATCAGTTTGTTTTTTTCCCTGCGGTTAAATATAAAAAAAGACCCTTGCGAGTCTTTAGAGTATTTCCGAACGTTTCATATAAACATTCTTTTCGCCAGATTCGTAAATAGTTTTCTGTATAAATTTTGCAATTCATCTGTATTTGATGTATTGTCTATACAAATAAAATTCTCAATACTGACTTTAAGATTGTGGCTAATCATTTTCTTCACAATTGAAAGCCAATTATTTATTTTTATTAATTTAACTTCTTTAACTAATGGTGAATTGTATAATTAAGTGCAACAGGGAAAAATAAAGGTAATAAAAAAGCCCATAAGAAGGAAGTCTGTTATAATATAGGTTAAGATCAAACATTAAGGAGGCTTTAACTTATGAGGTATACCCATATTACCATAGA
>JAPLKR010000052.1 GCA_026387965.1 Fusobacteriota bacterium
ATTTCTTTAGATAGTATGTATACAATGGGGGGTCCGCCTGGAGTTTCAAATGTCCAACGGGATATGACAACCTATATTTTTGATAATTGGAATCCCTCTTCTGATCAGAATTTCTGGCAGGATTTAACTTTTAATTCTGGAATAAAGTCATTACAAGGTAATGTGAATATGAATATTCAACTAGGTTATATAGGGATAAAAGCGATTAAATGGGGTGGCAGCCAGACATTTGTGGTGCAGTTCAAGGTTTACAATGGTTTTTCATCTTTTGATGTAAACAATGATATAATATACTGCTTTGTGGTCGTAAGCGCAAAAAGTACTTATAGTAGTACAGTTCGAATATATTATTCAAATTCAAAATTAAAGAGAATAAACAAAAATTCAATTACTTCAGCTACATGCGGAGATTGGTCGCTGATATCAAAATCGATTTTGAATCAATATTTTAATTGTCAAATTAAAAATTGTTTGAATAACTATGCAAATTATGTTCAAAATGCAGGGAGTAACGCTCAGCAGAACTCTTTGAATGGATTTTGAATTGTGATATCAAAGAAAAAGATAAACCTGCGGGCTTATCTTTTTTGTATTTTAGTGTTATTTTCACCAAGTAAGTTATAGAGGGACTCCAAACAATTGCGTGTGGGCTTCATAAAATACTCTTTAGGAAGTTTTATGAGCTGTTTAGTCTCTTTTATGGCAAGGACAACAGGAAAACTCCCCCTATGCTTTGACAAAATCTCTTTTAAAGCCAGTATTTTTTCATCATCTTGAGAGAGCAGTAAAAAGAGTGTGTGATCGGCAGAATGAAAAAAGGCTTCACTGTCAATAATTTCTTCAATAATAAATTTATGATTTTCTTTGCCTCCAAAATAGTCAGTAGCAATTTTACCTGTGATAAAAATGTGATTACCGGTGGCTAAAACATGAGAGTATCTAATAAAGGTTCTAGGAAAACAAATAACTGGAATTTGGCCTGTAAAATCCTCTAAAATAAAATCACACATCACATCCCCTCGTTTTGTTACTTTAGTATTCAGTGAGTGTATTGTTCCAAAAAGTTGAAAATTGTGGAGGCAATTTTTATCAATATCTACAATTTTAACGGTAGGCATACTTTCAATAAGTAGCTTATATTCATCCAAAGGGTGGCCTGAAAAGAAAAGGCCGAGAAACTCTTTTTCGAGCTTAAGGAGTTCCGTTGAGTCCATTTCTGGTAGGTTTTCAATTTTTAATGTGTAAGGTGTGGTTTTTTTACCAAAGAGGCTTAACTGAAAATCGTCTTCATAATCAATGCGCTTTTGAGCATACTCAAGCATCGTGTCGATATGTGTAAAGAGAGATGATTTGGTATAGCTAAATTCTGAAAGCGCACCAGAAAATATGAGAGCTTCTAACGCTTTTTTGTTAATCCCCTCTCGTTTTGCAGCAAAAATAAAACTGTTTATAGAGTCAAATCGACTCTTTTCTTCACGGTTTCTT
Organism: Fusobacteriota bacterium; assembly: GCA_026387965.1. GTDB lineage: Bacteria > Fusobacteriota > Fusobacteriia > JAPLKR01 > JAPLKR01 > JAPLKR01. The sequence goes on from JAPLKR010000052.1 coordinate 1,486, forward strand.
GCGACTACTAACTTTTCTACAAAAACTTCTCCAATGTTTTTTATAGCGGAGAGAGAGAATAAAATAGAATTGCTTTTAATTGTAAAATTATTTTCACTCTCTTGAATAGAAGGGGGCAGTGTTTCAATGCCATTTTTTTTAGCATTTCGAATATAAAAAGCTAACTTTTCACTGTCGTACTTTTCAGAACTCATAAGACTTGCAAAAAAAGCTAAAGGGTAATTGGCTTTAAAATAGGCGGTCCAGTACGCAATGAGAGCGTAACACGCTGAGTGAGATTTATTGAAGCCATATCCTGCAAAACTGGCAATCAGTGTAAAAACATACTCAGCAATCGACGATTCAACTCCTTTTTTTATGGCACGTTCAACGAATTTTTGTTTGTTATCCTCCATAAGCCGAACATCTTTTTTTCCCATAGCGCGGCGAAGAAGATCAGCTTCCCCAAGAGAATAATCGGCCATAATATGAGCAATTTTCATAACCTGCTCTTGATAGAGAATAACGCCATAAGTCTCTTTTAAAATACCTTCTAAACTTGCGTGGGGATATTCAACAATTTTCTTGCCATGCTTTCCTGCGATATAATCATCCACCATGCCACTTCCGAGCGGGCCGGGACGATAGAGTGCAAGCAGAGCGATAATATCTTCAAAGTGGGTTGGAGAGACATCGCAGGTGAGCTTAGTAATACCCCTAGACTCAAATTGAAAGATTCCAACAGTATCACACTGTTGAAAGACTGAGAAAGTTTTTGCATTGTCGAGGGGGATAGAGGAAAGGTCAATTTTATTTGAATAATATTTTTCAATGTATTCTAACGTTCGTTGAATAATGGTAAGATTTTTAAGACCCAAAAAATCTATTTTTAAAAGGCCAATATCTTCAAGTTCTTTCATTTGATATTGCGTGGCGATAATAGAATTTGTATTATCACTATAAAGCGGCACATCGTCAGTGAGGGGATTTTTTGAAATAACTACTCCTGCCGCATGGGTTGAAGCGTGCCTCACTTTACCTTCTAGTTTTTTTGCAAAGTAGAGGAGTTCTTTAACCTCACTATCCGTTTCAATGGTATTTGACAAAGCAGGATTCGCTTTTACAACTTCATCAATAGTTTGAAATTGAGAAAATTCGCGCGTAATTTTATCTATTTTTGAAAGAGAGATCCCCATAACACGACCAACATCGCGAATAGCGGCACGTGCTTTTAATGTTCCAAAAGTAATAATTTGAGCAACATGTGTGCTGCCATATTTTTTGGCAACATAAGCAATTAGCTCTTGCCTTCGTTCTTGACAGATATCAATGTCGATATCGGGCATTGAAATACGCTCGGGATTTAAAAACCTCTCAAAAACGAGATCATACGAAATAGGGTCTATTTCTGTTATGCCTAAAATATAAGAAACAATACTTCCAGCAGCAGAACCACGACCAGGGCCGATCATAATATTTTGTGACTTAGCATAGGCGATAAGATCCCAGATGACCACAAAATAGCCCGAAAACCCCATTTTAACGATGGTATTAACTTCAAATAAAATACGACTTTCAATAATAGGTGTTAAATTTTGGTAACGCTTTTTTTTATACTTTTCAACAAGCTTAATGAAAAACTCATCCAATGTTCCTGAAAACCCAACCGGAGAATAACTTGGGAATTTTGGAGTACCCATTTCAAGTTCCACGTTACAACGATTTGAAATTTTTAGGGTATTAGAAAGTGCCCGTTCAAAATGTTTTTGTGGAAACATCTCATGCATTTCGCTGTAAGACTTCAAATATATTTCTGGGCAATCCATTTTAAAACGCTTTTTATCACTAAGTTTACTTCCTGTTTGTATACACGTTGCAATATCTTGAAGAGCGTGCTCGCCTTTAAAACAAAAATGAACATCGTTCGTTACAACGCACTCAAGAGAAAGCGACTCAGCTAATTTGAAAAGTTTCTGATTTAACTCTGGTTGTTCACTAAGCCCAGCATTTTGAAGTTCAATATAAAAATTTTCCTTTGAAAAAATATCGCAATATGACTCTGCAATTTTATAGGCGTTATCCTCTTGATTAGATAAAAGATGTTGAGCAATTTCACCTTTCATACATGCAGAAAGCGCAATAAGCCCCGTACTATGCTGCTTTAATTGCTCTTTATCAACTCTCGGGCGATAATAAAAGCCTTCAGTATAGGCAAGAGATGAAAGTTTCATAAGATTTTTGTAGCCCTCAAGGTTTTGAGCCAAAAGAATTAGATGAAAGTTTTCACCTTTTTTATCGAAGTGAGCATGTTCACTTACATATATTTCAATTCCTAAAATAGGTTTGATATTTGCTTTTTTTGCCTTTTGATAGAGCTGATACACGCCAAACATATTGCCATGATCCGTAATGGCGATAGCGGGCATGTCAAGTTCTTTTGCACGCGTAATATATTCATCAATTTTACCAACGCCATCAAGCAGACTATATTCCGTATGAAGATGAAGGTGTACAAAATTATTTGACATATCCCCTCCTTAAATTTTTGGATTTTACATTCATTACTTAATCATACCACTCTTTAAATTTTACTGCAATTAAAAACATGGGTTGTCAAATGTGTTTTTTTCATGTATAATGTTTTGTGTGAAATAAATAAATAAATAGATTTATTCCAAAATTATGAATAAAAAAATATAATTATGCAAAATACGCGAGGAGGCTGCGTGGGAAAAAGTAAGATGGGGTTATGGATGCTTTTGGCTTTAGTAGTAGGTAATATGATCGGTTCGGGGGTATATATGCTTCCGGCATCGCTAGCAGGCATTGGAAGCATTACAATTTTTTCGTGGATATTAACCGCAGTGGGGGCGATATGTGTGGCATTTGTATTTGGGCGTTTAAGTGAAGCCATTCCAAAAACAGGCGGACCGTACGCTTATGCAGAAGAGGGATTTGGAAGATATATAGGTTCTCAGTCTGCATTTTTATATTGGATTTATGTTTGGACAGGAAATGCAGCGATAGCTATTGCTGGAACAGGGTATTTATCATTTTTGATACCGACGCTTAAAAATCCTTTACATGGAGCTCTTACAGCCATCGCGATATTGTGGATATTAACATTTAACAATATGAGATCAGCAAGTCAAATTGGACTTTTCCAAATTTTAGTTACAATTATTAAATTACTTCCTATATTAGCGGTAGTGATTTTAGGATGGTTTTTCTTTCACCCCCACTATATAATGGATAGTATAAACGTAACTGGAAAATCAAACCTTTCTGCCATTTCACTTGGACTTAATTTTACACTTTGGGCATTTGTAGGAATAGAATCGGCAACAGTACCGGCAGGAAGTATTGAGAATCCCAAAAAAAACATTCCGCTTGCAACAATCATCGGAACACTATTCGTTGCAGTTTTTTATATTACGGTTTCAATTGTAATTATGGGGATGATACCTAATGCGAACCTACAAGCATCATCAGCTCCATTTGCAGACGCAGCTCAAATTATATTTGGTCATTTTGGGGGAACGTTAATAGCGCTAGGTGCCTTTATTTCATGCGTTGGATGTATAAATGGTTTTATTATGCTTCAAGGGCAAGTTCCGATGGCGGCGGCGAAAGAAGGGCTGTTTCCATTTAGTAATTTTTTTTCCAGAACAAATAAAAACGAGATGCCCGTTAACGCCCTCATCTTCTCGACGATTTTAACTTCAGTGTTTCTTCTACTTACAATTTCAGGAAATTTAACACAGCAGTTTAATTTGATAATTAATCTAGCGACATCATTTGCGATATTAGTGTATTTCCTATCGGCACTTTCAGAGGTGATTTTAGCCAAAAGAAACAAAACGCCAATTCGGGTTAGAGCAAAACTGACAATCGTAATTGCTATAGCCTATACATTTTGGGCGTTTTTTAGTGTTGGACCAGAGATGATATTTTATGAGATGATACTAATATTTGTTTCAATGATACTTTATGTTTTTTGTGATGCAGCGAAAAAGAAAGATACAAATTTAAATGCATAGTTTCAGCGACATTAATAAAATAGCTAGATTTTTATTTGTTGAAAAAGAAAAAAAATAGCTAGGATGGGGTTAGAGTAGTACGTTTCGGAGGGTATAAATGTTGAGAATTTTAAATAAAAGAATTGTGAGAGATTGGACATTATTTGACATTTCTTGGAGTGCTGTGTTTATTTTATTGATACTTATTATAGGAATTCAGAGTCATAATAAAGTTATAGAAATTTTATCAGGGATAGCGGGCATGTTAAATGTTTTTTTGTGCGCAAAAGGAAAAGTTTATAATTTTTACTTTGGAATGTTTTTTAATGTGACTTATGCATTCATTTCATTTTCTCAACATTATTATGCTTCATTTGGACTATATTTAGTTTATTTTTTGCCCATGCAATTTGTAGGACTTTATCTTTGGAGTAAAAGCAAAGCTAAAAGAGAAGCGAATGAGGAGAGTTGCATTGAAATGAAACGCTTAAGTGTAAAAATGAAAATTCTGTGGAGCGTTGTCTGTGTTGTGGGAGTAGTTTTCGTAGCAGTTATTGTAAAAAAAATGGGGGATCCAATGCCAATTTCAGATTCTGCTACGAATGTATTAACAATCGTAGGAATTGTGATGATGGTAAAGAGGTATGCAGAACAATGGCATCTGTGGAATATCAGCAATATCTTTGGAATAGCATTGTGGACCCCCATGTTTTCACACCAAGAAAACTTGCCGGTATCTCAACTCATAATGAGTATCGCATTTTTAGTTACTTCCTTATATGGAACATTTTATTGGTTAGCGCATTCAAGCAAAAGTGTAAGTCCCTGATAATAAAAGCACATCAAGTTAATGTGCTTTTATTATCTGCTGCATAGAATCTTTGGGTAAAAATTATTTGCAAAATCATATACGAAAAAAGTAAAAAAGGGAGTTGACGATTTATTTTTGATGTGATATAATCAGTATTGTCCCTTGCAAAAAGGACAAGCACATTGGGAAAAGAATAGAGAAACAACCAAATCGTTTTAAAACGTGTAATGCGTTTTAAAATAGCAGACGAATGTCTGCAAACTGTTTTGTCTGTCATGGATAAAACAACTAAGTTAACGAGCTTAAG
>JAPLKR010000086.1 GCA_026387965.1 Fusobacteriota bacterium
TCTATGGTAATATGGGTATACCTCATAAGTTAAAGCCTCCTTAATGTTTGATCTTAACCTATATTATAACAGACTTCCTTCTTATGGGCTTTTTTATTACCTTTATTTTTCCCTGTTGCACTTAATTATACAATTCACCATATTTCGCACATTTTGGAAGCTACTTGTGGTACAAATAGAATTGAAATTTGCAATATTACTGAAAATTATGCACATATTATTAATATTTTTCAATATAATTTCAGTCATTTGTAATTTGATGTGCGTGATAATTTGTGATATCATTAATTATATTCGAAAAAGATAATACAATTTAATTAAACTTTATATTTAAAATGGTAGTTTTATTGCAAAAATGATTTTATTGTAAATAGAAATATCAATTAATTACTAGTTTATGTTTCTATATGTATGTAATTTTTTTGGATAAATTAATTAGGAGGAACAAACATGAAAAAAACACTTATAATTATGGCAGTGATCGCGAGCACCATCTCAGCAGTAGCTTTTGCAGATGGTACGCAAGATATTGTCATCAACGCTAACAAAATGATTAATAATTCTATTACGGTGACTTACCAAGGCGGTGCAACAACATTCACGCCAATATTGAATGGAGGATATCCAGATGCCAATAATCCTGTGTCTTACACACAAACCATGCCTGGAGGAGTTGATTATGCGCCTGCATATAATTACGAATTAAATGGAACAACTTATTCGTATGGAATAAGCGGTGGAGAGACGCAATCAGCTGATTTAACTCCGGGTTCGAATGTAGTGTATTCACTAACAATTCCACAAGGAGCACCCATTACTGGAATTACAATTAATGGTGTAAAATATATAAATGCTCCAGGTGGTATGTGGAATGTAAACCCAGGGCAGTATGCGTTGGTTGGAAATATGCAAAATCCAAATGAAACTGATGTCACACTAAATGTATAATAATTTAAAACTATCGATAGAGTAAAATCTATCGATTTTTTTTTAAAATTTGATTTTTCTCTGGAAAAAATCAAATTTTAAAAATGAAAAATTGATATAAATAAAAAAGTGTCCGTCGGACACTTTTTTATTTATATCAATTTTTCTAAATCACTTTTAAATTTCTCGTAGAGTTGTATTATTTCAGGGTTTTCCTTAGTTAAAATTTCTATGGTAATTTTATTATGTTTGGAATTTGTTTTATAGATAATTTTTTCTTTTGAAGACCTACCTGACTGAATCAATTTTAATGTAAGTTCACTCTCATTTAAAAATTTACAACCATCAACAACTTCTTGAATAGGTTTGGTGTTGTGCTCAATTTTGATAATACGGTGGATGAGTTCTGCTTTTCTTGGACCCACGCTTTCAAGAATATTTTTAAGCTCAAAAGGGTAATCTAAAGCATTTTTGATACGGTAAAACTGCTTTTTACTGATTTTAAATTGAGTTAGTATATCATCAATAGATTTTCCTTGTTTCTTTGCTTCTTGATTGAATTTATATGATTGTTCTAAAATGGTGAGATTTTTTCTTTGAGTATTTTCATCAAGTGAAATAGATTCTAAAACGTCAAGTGGTGTTGAAGAATCCAGAATAATAGCTCTATCGGCAAATTTAATATCTATTCCCTCTTCAATGAGCAACCGTATAGAGAGCAGTCTTCTTAGTCCAGATACAATAATATAAACTCCCTCCTTCTCGATAAGATAGACATTATTAATAAGACCAATTGTTTTAATACTTTCTTTTAGTTCACACAAATCTTTATCACAAAGTAGAGCGGTATCTGTATATAAACGATTGATAAAGGTTTTGTCTTCAAAATTAATTCGTGAAATAAGAGTTTTATTAATATGGGTAATATCGCCATATTTTTGAATAAACTTTGAAAGTCCTTTTGTTATAGAATAGTCATTATTTTGAGAAACCTTTTTAATTCTTTGTTCAAGAACGTTATCAATAATATTGAGTTTTGACATTATATACCCTCTCTTTGAATAATCTCTCGCCCTAGATTTCTGTAATCTATGGCACCATTTGAATTAGGAGAGTATTCAAGTATTGATTTTTTCATAGCATTTGCTTCACCTACAGTTATATTTTCTCTTACATAAGTGTTCATAAGTTCTGTTGGAAAATACTCTTTTAAACTTGCAATAATGGTTTTGTGAAGATTTGTTTGGATTTTAAATCGCGTAATAAATACCCCACCAATTGAGAGACTTCCATTTAAGTCAGAACGAATTTCCTCAACTGTATCAAGCATATCCGCAACTCCTTCAAGGGAAAAGCTTTCGGCTTCGAGAGGAATATATACCTTGTCGCATGCCACTAAGGCGTTATATGTGATTAAATTTAGTGCAGGAGGACAATCGAGTAATATGTAGTCATAATCGCTTGGCAGTAAATTTCTTAATATTTTTTTTAGGATAACCTCTCTAGACATTGCATTTCCAAACTCTAAATCAGCTTTAGAAAACTTTAGATTATTTCGAATGATATCGATACCTTGAATGTTAACAATAAACTTATGAATATCATAGTCCACTCTTTCAACTTGAAGCTTAAAAAGTTGGTAAATAGTTTCTTGTAAAGTACGTTTGTTTTCTCCAAAAGAGGCTGTGAGATTGCTTTGAGGATCTAAATCGATTAATAAAATCTTTTTGTGTTGAGATTTTAGAAATTCAGCAATATTTCTTACGGATGTAGTTTTGGCTACACCCCCTTTTTGATTTAAAAAAGCTAAAATTCTCATATAAACTCCTTCTATTCCTATTTATTATATCATACTATAAAAAGTAAAAAAAAAGAAGAAAATTCATGGCATGTAACATTAAAAAAATTGAAAAATACGTTCCTATATGATATGATGAAGTATAAAGGTCTCTTTTTTTATGACTATTGGAGGATCGATGATAGAAAAAATCAAATTAATTGAAGATAAAGCGATAAGAGCTCTAGATTCAATTAAAAATTTAAAAGAACTTGAATTGTTCAAAGTTGAAATATTAGGGAAAAAAGGTGAGTTAACTTCCGTAATGAAAAGTTTAATGAATGTAAAAGCTGAAAACAGACCTTTAATAGGCAAATTGGTTAATGAATCTAAAGAAAAGATATTGGAAAAATTAACATCAGTTGAAAGTCACTTAGTAACAGAATTTAAGCGTGCAAAACTTAAAAAAGAGCGAGTAGACATTAGTCTTCCAGGGAAAAAAGTAGAAACTGCCTGCGAGCATATATTAACTCAAACCATGAGAGAGATACGTGATATTTTCATGGGAATGGGATTTGAAGTAGTTGATGGACCAGAAATTGAGAGTGTTTATAATAATTTTGATGCATTAAATATTTCTAAAAGTCATCCGTCTAGAAGCACTCAAGATACATTTTATATTTCTGAAGATTCATTGCTTAGAACTCAAACTTCTGGCATGCAAATACGTTATATGAAAGAGGTGGAACCACCGCTTAGAATGATTTCGATTGGTAAAGTATACAGACCAGATTTTGATGTTACGCATACACCAATGTTTCATCAAATAGAAGGACTCATGGTTGGTGAGAATGTTTCGTTTGCCAACTTGAAATCCATACTTCGAACGTTTTCAGAAAAGCTTTTTTCTCAAGCAAACGTGCGCTTTAGACCTCACTATTTCCCGTTTACGGAGCCTTCTGCGGAGATGGATATAGAGTGTGGGATCTGTAAGGGTAAGGGGTGTAGAAGCTGCAAACATACTGGATGGTTGGAAATTCTAGGATGCGGGATGGTCCACCCTAATGTATTGAAAGAAGTTGGAATTGATCCAAATAAATATCAAGGCTTTGCTTTTGGTATGGGAGTCGAAAGAGTTGCTATGCTTAAAAACAAAATTAGTGACTTGAGACTCTTTTTTGATAACGATATTCGTTTCTTAAAACAGTTCAAATAAAGGAGGCACGGTGTTAATTTCGTTAAAATGGTTGAATGATTATATTGAAGTTGGGATGGATGGTGATAAAATTGCGGCAGATTTAATCTCGATTGGTCATGAAGTAGAAAAAATAGAAAAACAGGGTGTTGGACTTGAAAACATTGTAGTTGGGCATGTTCTTGAAAAAACAATGCATCCAGATTCAGATAAACTTTCTCTTTGTAAAGTAGATATTGGGAGTGACACACTTCAGATAATATGTGGTGCTCAAAATCATAAAAGTGGAGATAAGGTTGTGG